>JAHFDV010000132.1 GCA_023248815.1 Myxococcales bacterium | reverse complement strand
CAGGCACGGCGTCGGGCAGTGTTCTCTCGTTGAAGTCGGAAGGCGTCCCACGCCTCGATGGTCGCGGCCGCGGCTCGCTCGTCGTCATCGTTCAAGTCGACGTGCCGACCACGCTCACCGCGAAAGCAAAAGAGCTCCTCGAGTCTCTACGCGACGAGCTCAACGACGCTGCCAAGGCGAAGCGCAAACCGAACTAGCGCCTCGATTCCCGCGAATCGAGCTGAGCTCTCCGTTGGGTGCGTGTCGCCCGACTCGTCTGCTGGACCTCGATTGTTTGCTGGATCTCGATTCGAAAAATTCGAGCTACCAATCGCGCGCGGCGAACGCCTCGCGGATCGCGCGAATGAGCGCGGGACCCTCGTAAACGAGCCCCGTGTAGATCTGCACGAGATCTGCGCCGGCACCGCGCATCGCGAGCGCGTCTTCGGCCGAGCCGATTCCACCGACACCGATGAGGAGTGCGTCTTTGCCGATCGCGCTCCTCACGACGGTCACGAGCTCCTTGGCGCGCGCATGCAGCGGCGCACCACTGAGACCGCCTTGGCCCATCGCTTCGACCTCTTTTGCGTCGGTAGCTAGAGGCTCGCGGCGCGTCGTCGTATTCGTCGCGACGATTCCCGAGAACCCGACTTCGATCATTTTCTTCGAGAGCCGAGCCGCGACTTCGTCCTCGAGATCCGGCGCAATCTTCAAGAGGATCGGCCGCGCGCCTTCATCGCTCTCTCGCTCGTCGTTGGCGGCAACGAGCGCTTCACCGAGCCGCGCCGCGACGTCTTCGGTCTGCAGCGATCGCAGATTGGCGGTATTCGGCGAAGAGACATTCACGATGACGAAGTCGGCGGCGCCGCGCACCGCTGCAAACGATCGCGCGTAGTCGGCGAGCACGGCTTCGACATCGCTCGCGTCGACGCTGCGTGATTTTCCGATCGAGATGGCGAGCGGCACGTCGAGAGGCGTCGGTTTTTTTTGCAAGCGCTCCCGCAGTGCGCGAGCCCCTTCGTTGGGGAAGCCGAGACGGTTGATGAGCGCGCGGTCCTTCGGAAGCCGAAACATGTTGGGCGGAGGATTTTCGAGCTGCGCCTCGGCCGTCACCGTACCCACTTCCACGAATCCGAAACCGAGCGCCGCGAACGCGCGCGAAGCGATTCCGTTCTTGTCGGCACCTCCTGCAAGCCCGACACGATTTTTGAAGGTGAGCCCATGCGTCACGAAAGGGCGCTCGCCAACCACGGCGCCTTGCTGCGCGACGAAGTCGAGAAAGGGGACCGATTCGTCGATGAGCGAAAGGGCCGTCATCGTGACGCGGTGCGCCGTAGTCGACGAAAGCCCGAACAAAAGCGGCCTCACGAGTCGATAGGCGTTCACCGGGGGACGATACGAGAAAGCGGGAACCTCGCAAAGCCACGGTCGAGAGTTGCTCTCCCTTTGTGCTCTCGCTATGTTCCGCCCGAAATCGAGCCGGAGCTCATCCCTCCCGCGACGAGAGCACGAACGCTCTCCATGCTCGAAGCAGAGAATTCGAAGGAAAGAACGAGAAGGAGCTCCCCGTGATCATCGGCGTACCGAAGGAAATCAAGACCCGCGAGTATCGAGTTGGAATGACCCCTGCCGGCGTGAAGATGCTCACGTCCCACGGTCACACCGTGCTCATCGAAAAAGCTGCAGGCGAAGGCAGCGGCCTCCGTGACGCCGACTACGTGGCGGCTGGCGCCAAGATCGTTCCGACTGCGGGCGACGCCTGGGGCGCGGACATGGTCGTCAAGGTGAAGGAGCCGCAAGCAAGCGAGTTCGGCTTCTTCCGTGAAAACCTTGTACTCTACACGTACCTTCATCTCGCGGCCGAGCCTGAAGTGACGAAGCATCTCGCGGCAAAGAAGGTCGCTTCGGTTGCTTACGAAACGATTCAGCTCGCCGACGGTTCGCTTCCGCTTCTTCGCCCCATGAGCGAAGTCGCAGGGCGCATGGCCGTGCAAGTCGGGGCCACCTGCCTCGAGAAATATCGCGGCGGAAAGGGCGTGCTCCTCGGCGGCGTTCCAGGAACGCGTCGCGGTCGCGTCGTCATCCTCGGCGGTGGTGCTGTCGGCAAGAACGCAGCGACGATCGCCATCGGAATGGGCGCGCAAGTCACCGTGCTCGACGTTCGCGGCGAGACGATGGCCTATCTCGAAGACGTCTTCGGCGGCGCCGTCGAGACGCTCTACTCGAATCCGCTCAACATCGAAGAGGCCGTGAAGCGCGCGGACCTCGTCGTGGGCGCGGTGCTCGTGACCGGCGCCGTTGCGCCGAAGCTCGTGAGCGAAGACCTCATCGCGAAGATGGAGCCCGGCTCGGTCGTCGTCGACGTCGCCGTCGATCAAGGCGGCTGCATCGAAACGTGCCGTCCGACCGATCACGATCACCCGACTTACGAAGTGCACGGCGTCGTGCACTACTGCGTGCCGAACATGCCCGGCGCCGTCTCGCAAACGAGCACGTGGGCACTCACCAACACGACGATCGCGTATGCGGTTCGCATCGCGAATCTCGGTCTCGAAAAGGCTGCCAAGGCCGATCTCGCGCTCGAAAAAGGCCTCAACGTCTTCAAGGGTCAGGTTTGCTACGAGCAGGTCGCCGAAGCTCACAAGCTCGAGTACGTGCCCATCTCCAAACTGTACTGAGCAGTACCATGCGAGCTCATGCTCGCATCAAGTGCTTGAAAACGAGGGCGTGCGCCAATTCCGGCGTGCGCCTTCGTTCGTTCGTTCAGTGCGCTCTCGAGACCGCAACTGCTTTGCGGAGTCGTGTGGGTGGGTGTCGCTTCGCTTGGCGCGCCACACTCGAAGTGACTTCTATACGAAAAAAATAGCTTCAAACTGCTTCCAAAAAAAAGTGCTGTGATAGGATCGTAAGAGATGTCGCAAGCAGCTCGTGGTGCTTCCGGACGCACGTCCGATACGTTCGAACGTGGCGAAGGCGCTACCGTTCATATCGGCGACATCATCAACGAGAAGTACCGCGTCGATCGCGTACTCGGCACGGGCGGCATGGGCATGGTCGTCGAAGCCATGCACCTCGGGCTCGATGAGCGTGTCGCGCTGAAGTTCCTCCATCGCGAAGCGATGATGAACCCCGACATCGTGCAGCGATTCGAGCTCGAAGCGAAGGCCGCCTCGAAGTTGAAGAGCGAGCACATCGCCAAGGTCACGGACGTCGACAAGCGTCGCGACGGCACGCCGTACATGGTGATGGAGTATCTCGAAGGACGCGATCTCGCGACCGTCGTCGAAGAGAGTGGCCCACTCCGCACGGAAGAAGCTGTAGAATACATTATTCAGGCATGCGAAGGCCTTGCCGAAGCGCACGCGCGCGGCATCGTTCATCGCGACGTGAAGCCTGAGAATCTCTTTCTCGTGACGCGCGAAGCCGACGGCTGGAAGAGCGTGAAGATTCTCGACTTCGGCATCTCGAAGGTCGCGCTCGTCGGCGTGGCTGCCGCCATCGAATCGTCGAAGAACGACGGCGCCGTGATGGGCTCGCCCTATTACATGTCTCCGGAGCAATTCCGGCCCAACGCCGACATCGATCATCGCGCGGACATCTGGGCCGTCGGCACCGTGCTCTTCGAGCTCCTCACGGGTACGACCGCCTTCGACGAAGTCGCCGACCTCGTTCAGCTCTTTCCGAAGATCAAAAACGAACCGAATCGTCAGCTGCTGGCGTTCCGCAGCGACGCGCCTCCCGGCCTCCAAGACGTCATCAACAAGTGCCTACAAAAAGAGCCGGCGAAGCGCTACCAAAACGCAGCTGAGCTCGCGATCGCGCTTCTGCCCTTCGCGCCGAAACGCGCACGCGTCGTCGCCGAGCGCGCATCGTCCTTGGCGCGCGCCGCCGGTCACGAAGTCACCGCGCAGATTCAAAGCGTTCCTCCGCCACCTCCTTCCTCGAGCCTGTCGCCCGGTGACGGTTCGCTCCCCGCCTCGGCCATCAACCAACAGCCAAAGCAGAAGAAATCGATCGCGCTCTACGCACTCATCGGCGTCATCGCGCTGCTCGGCATCGGGTTTCTCGCGTTGCGGGGCGGCGGAAACAAAGACGTCGTCGGTGGCTCCGTCACGCGCGAGCCCAACGCCGGTGGCGGCGCAGCTTCGACCGGTGCCGCAGTTACGGCCGCAAAAGAGCCACCGCCAGTGATCGCTGCCCAGCCCGCGGCGATCGATTCGACGGTGACGACAGGCGTCGAGTCGGCTTCGAAGCCGGGCATTCGCCGTCCCGCGGGACAGCGTCCAGGTCCGGTCGGTCCGAAGAGCTCTGCGAAGCCGGTAGGCAGTCCGAGTGGTGGTGGCGGTGACAATGAAATCCGCCTGACGCGCTGATCGCGGAAAGCACGGTTCGAGAGGCTTCGGGCCCTCGATTTCAAGTACGCGCCACGCTTCAATAGTTGGCCTCGTTTCGCCCGTTTCAGGCAATATGCGCGGCCATGCGCACAATGCGGGGTCTCACTCGATTGCTCGGTCTCGGTCTCGTCACCGGAACGATGCTGTTTCCAACGTTCTCTCACGCAGACGACTTGGCCGACGAAGCCGATCTTCAGTTCCAACTCGCCGCCGAACGCTATCAAGCGAAGGACTTCCGCGGCGCGCTCGAGCACTTCATGTCGTCGAACCGACTCGTTCCCAACAAGAACGTGCTCTTCAACATCGCGCGCACGTACGAGCAGCTGAATCAAACGCCCGACGCGTATCGCTACTACACGCTCGCGATCGAAGGCGAAACGAACGCCGACGCACGGAAGCGCGTCGAAGACGCTCTCGTTCGCATTCGCCCACAAGTTGCGATCTTGAACGTGAAGACGGATCCGCCAGGGGCGACCGTCTATCTCGATCGCAAAGATCTCGGTGGCCGCGGAGCCACGCCGCGCGCACTCGGTCTCGGCGCCGGCAAGTATCGCGTGCTCGTCGATCTTCCGGGCTACGAGCCCGCAGAGCTCGGCCCCTTCGACGTGAAGCTCGGCTCCGAGACGCCGGTCGAATTCAAGCTCGTACGCATCATGGGCACGGTCGACATCGAGACGCCGCGCGCGCAGGATCAAGCCGTCTCCGGCGTGCAGATCCACGTCGACTCGGAAGACGCGCCAACCTCTTGCAGCGCGCCCTGCCAGATCGATCTTCCGCCAGGCCGCCACACCCTCTTCGCGAAACGCGACGGGTTCTCGGTCACGGAGACGCAGATCGAAGTGCCGCCAAAGTCGACCATACACGTTCGTCCGAAGCTCGCGGCGCTCCTTGGAAACGTCGTCGTGAACGCGGACGTTCGCGACGCACTCATCAGCGTCGACGACAAACCGAGCGGTTTCACCCCGTCCGTCATCAACGTTCCCGTCGGCAAGCACGTCATCAAGATCGCGGCGAGCGGCTTTCGCACGAAGGAGTACACGGTCGACGTAAAGCAGACCGAACAGGTCAAGCTCGACGCCGAGCTCGCTTCGTCCGAAGAAGTCACCGCGGCATCGCGTACCGCTGAGTCCGTCGACGACGCGCCCGCATCGGTCACCATCATCTCGGGGCAAGAGCTCCGCGCGATGGGCTATCCGACGATCGCCGAGGCCATCCGCGGCGTGCGCGGCGTCTACCTCGCTTACGACGACACGTATTACTCCGCAGGCTTCCGCGGGTTCTCCAACCCCGGCAGCTACGGAAATCGCATCCTCGTCCTTCTCGACGGGCAGCCGATGAACGACAACTACATTTGGTCGTCGTATCTCGGCTACGACGGTCGCGCAGACCTCGACGACATCGAGCGCATCGAAATCGTGCGCGGCGCCGGATCCGTCGTTTACGGTACGGGCGCTTTCTTCGGAGTCATCAACTTGGTGACGCGTGATCGCAACGCACCGACGCACGGTGAAGTGTCGATCTCGGCAGCGAGCAACGCGGGCCGCGGACGTGCGACCGTCGTTTGGCGCGCAACGCCGGAGTCGGGCCTCTGGCTCTCGGTCGCGGGAACGCAGGGACCCGGCACGGACAAGTACTATCCCGAGCTCGTCGGACAAACCGACCGCACCGGCGGACTTTCGGACGGATTCGTTCGCGGCGCCGACGGCCATGCATCGGGGACGATCTCCGGTCGCGCTTGGTGGAAATCGCTGACGGTTCAGTGGTTCATGAACTCGCACAAGAAGTATTCGCCCTCGAGCCAGTTCGGCACCGTCGTCGGCGACACGACCTACAACCGCGACACACGCGGCATGATCGAAGCGCGCTACGAGCCGCAAATCACGAAGACCATCCAGTCGCTCTCGCGAGCGCACATGAACTACTACGGCTACGACAGCGAGTTCGTCTACACGAGATACGACCCGACCGCTGAAGACCAACGCAATCCAACGTCCGGCAACTACGGCGGCGCGTATGGATCCGAGTACGACCGCTATCGCGGCGTGTGGGGCGGTCTCGAGCAGCGCTTTCAGATCATTCCCAACAAGGACATCCGTGTTCTCGCCGGTCTCGAAGTCATTCGCCACTTCCGCGCCGATCAACTCGGACAAGACGACCGCGCGCAGCCGCCGGGCGATCCGCAATACGATCCGAACATTCCGAACGATCGTCGCGGCAACATCCTGAAGATCAATACGCCGTTCAGTTCGATGGCCGCGTACGTCAACGGCGACTTCCAGATTCATCCGAAGATGCGCCTCTCCGCGGGCGCGCGCTTCGACCAGTATATCTACGACAAGAACTCGGCCGTCGCCGACCCCACGCGCACGAACTTCCTCGAGCAGTTCAACCCGCGCGTCGCGCTCATTGCGAAGCCGAAAGAGACCGAGATCATCAAGCTGATGCTCGGAAAGGCCTTCCGCGTTCCTTCCGTGTACGAGCTCTTCTATCAATCGGCGGCGCAGGTTCCTCCGACCAACCTCAAGCCCGAGCAGGTTCTCTCGGCCGAGCTCGAGTACACGCACCGCTTCTCGTCGACCTGGGTCGGCGTCGTTTCCGGTTATCTCAACCGCGTGACGAACCTCATCGAGCTCAACAAGGATCTCGACATTCAGCAGTATCAGAACACGAGCAAGCCCGTTCTCGTCTACGGCGGTGAGCTCGAAGCACGACGCGAGTGGCGTCAAGGCTGGATGGTCGCTGCAAACTACACGCTTCAAAAAGCCGAGTACTTGAACGACCCGAACGCTCGCGAAGTTCCGAACTCTCCGCGACATCTCGGTTCGATCAAGGGTGTCGTTCCGATCGTCGGTCGCGCGCTCACACTCGGCACACGTCTCTCCGTCATTGGCCCAAGCTACGACCTCAACAAGCGCAACACGGCGCTCGGTTGTGACGATGGCAACGGCAACCTCCAGTGCGCTCCGCAGGGAAAGACGGATGCTGGCGCCGTCTGGGACATCGTTCTCTCCGGCGAAGCAGAGCGCCTCAAGCTCCGCTACGCGGTCGGCCTCTACAACGCGATGGACTGGAAATACAGTACGGTTCCTTCCGCAGAATACGCGCAACGCACGATTCGTCAGCCGGGACGAAACGTGTACGCACAAGTCACGATGAGCTTCTGATCCGACAAGAAGCGAAGAAGGGCGCTTCCTCTAGAGAGGGGCGCCTTTTTCTTTGGTGCCGATTGGACGAAGCGCGGACTGCCGCTCAATTCTTCGCGAGGCAATCACCGAACGCATCGTGAGTGACGGCGCAGGGCGCGACGGCGCTAGAAGTGCTCTTGTAGGCGGGCTCACAATCGAGCGAATTTTCGAGCGGATCGCACGAGCAGAGCGACACGTTCGCGCTCAAACACGTGAGGTACGCGACGCCCGCGGGCTCACATGCAGCCGGGAATGCCCGCAGGAGATCCGCTTGGCATCCCAGATTCACCATGAGCGAATCGTAATCGGCTTGGAGCTTAGAGAGTCCGCCGGTCGAACCGCCCAATCCTCCACTCGAGCCGCCCAAGCCCCCATTAGAACCGCCCAATCCTCCATTCGAGCCGCCTAGTGTTCCGCCGCCCGTCGCCTCGCTGCCGAGGCTTCCGTCGGCGAGAGCGGCATCGTTTCCGAGTTGCGTATTGCCGTTGGAGCTTGAATCGCCGACCGCTCCACCATCGCCCAACGTGCCGATCGGTCCGAGGACCCCGCCGTCCTCATGGGTGTGATCCCTCTTGGCATTCGTCCACTCGCTATCTCCGAGATCGTAATAGGGGCTCGGGCCCGAGCACGCGATCAGGAAGACGGGAAGGAGTGCGAGGGGATAGACAGTGCGAAGCATGGGCGTTCCTTTGAAGAAGAGGGCCCGATCATCGAGCCGTCGGAAAGGAAACGCGTGACGCCGCACGTTTGGCCATCGCGCGGAGAAAAAGTCGCCAACTGCTCGAATGTTCGCGAATCACGACTCAGACGCGCAGTGCCGAACGTGAAAATTACCGTCCGACCGGGCGAAAGAACATTCGCCGAACTTCGTTGCCGGTTACGAACGCCAGTAGCTATTCGGCTCGTCCAAGCGGCAGTTCGGCGGGTTCGTTCCGGCGACGCACGCGTACTTCGAAAGGTCGAGCACACCGGCCGAGGCCAGCACCTCTTCGTCGTAAAGAGCGCTGCCGCTCTTCAACTTCGATGCGCCAGTGAGGAGCGCAATCGTCGAGTCGACGATGCTGTCGGCTTTGCGCCACATCGCGGGCTCGCCGAGATGGTTGCCGATCGTCGCTTGGCTTTCGACCATCGTGACGGGCCAGACCGAGTGCACCTTGATGTTGTCGGCGGCGACTTCCTCGGCGAGGCCTTCGGTGAGCCTCGTCATTCCGAACTTCGAAATCATGTACGCGACGTGGCCCTTGGTGACACCGGGCGTGATCGGCGGCGACATGTTGATGATGTGCCCGCCGCCGCGCTTTTTCATGTGCGGAATGGCGTAGTGCGCAGCGAGGAAAGATGCGCGGGCGTTCACGCCCATGACGAGATCGAAACGCTTCGCGGGAGTTCCCTCGACGCTCGACCAGAAGAGGGCACCGGCGTTGTTGATGAGGATGTCGACGCGGCCGAGCTCGCTCGCGGCCTTTTCGACCATCGCCTTCACCTGCTCTTCGGAACGCACGTCGGTCGGCTGGATGAACGCCTTGCCGCCCGCATCGACGATCGCTTTGCGCACGTCTTCGAGAGTTCCAGGAAGGCGCGGATCCGGATCGACGGTCTTCGAAGCCAGCACGACACTGACGCCGCGTTTGCCGAGCTCGATCGACAATGCCTTGCCGATACCGCGTGAAGCTCCAGTAACGATCGCGACTTTTCCTTGAAGATCCATCTTGCCTTCCTAGCCCCAGCGAAATCCTTTCGCCAGACAAAGGGTGAAGTGAGGGCGCTTCTCACCCGAAGCACTGCGAGGTACGTTGTCTCGCCGTGACAGTAAGACAAAAGGAAAAGGCCGCGTCGATCGAAGGACCCCTCGCAACAGCGTTCGAGGCGGCGGTGCGTGGCAACCACGACACGCTCGAGAGGTTCCTGTGTCGCACCTCACGGCTACCGGGCGATCACCCCAACGTCGAGCTCGCCAAATCTTTTGCCGAGATGGTGGCGAGTCGCGGGAAAGACGGCGACAAAGTCGGGCTTCGCCTCGCACTCCTTCCACCCGAAGAAGCGACGGCAGCCACGGCGCGTGAATTTCTCCCGATGTGCGGCACCCTCGCGCTCGGGGCATCGGCCGCGAAGCACGAAAATCTTCGCAAGCGCTACTTGAGCATCCTCCACGAGCTCGCCGACGACTGGCGTTTTCGCGTGCGCGACATGGTGCCCATCGCGCTCGTTCCCATTGGCGAAGCCATGGGCGACAAGATCTTCGCGCACCTCGATCCTTGGCTCGACGGCTTCTTTCATGCCGCAGCGATTCTTCGCGCAGCGACGGACCGCCGCTGGCTCAGCGCCTGCAAAGATCCCGATCACTTCGTCGAAGCGTTGAATCGCTCGTTTCATCTTCTCGCCGACGCGCCGCGCTCGCTCGAGCGTTACCCCGGCTACAAGTCACTCCTCGAGGCGATGCCGCCCGCGGTGCATGCGTTCGCTTCGCGCTTCGGCGCGCCGATTCTCGATGTCGTCGAGACGTGGGTGAAAGTGAAAGAGCCGATGCTCCGCGACATGATCGAGGCCTCGCTTGCGAAGCTCACGAAGATCGCGCCCGAAGAAGTAAAACGCATTCGCGGCGGCCTCAAAGCCACGGCTCCCATCCCCCGCGATCCCACGCTTCTTCGCGAGGGCATGCGGCGGCGAGGGCGGAAACGCGAAGCACGAAAGTAAAACACCCTCGATGTCGCATCGGCGGTCGCCTAGGCCGCCAAAGAACACTGCGGCGGCGAGGCCGGAAACGCGAAGCAAGAAAGTAGGAGAGACAAGCCATGAGTCGACTCACGAACACTCCAGCCTGGAAAGCCCTCGCGGCGCACGCCGAGAAATCGAAAGGCTTCGATCTTCGCGATGCCTTCGAGAAAGAAAAAGACCGCTTCTCGAAGTACACGCTGACCTTCGGCGACATCCTCTTCGACTACTCGAAGCATCTCGTCACCGACGAGACGCTGAAGCTGCTCTTTGATTTGGCGAAGCAAGAAGAAGTGTTCGCATGGCGCGATCGCATGTTCGCGGGCGAGCCCATCAACAAGACCGAGAACAGGGCCGTGCTCCACACTGCGCTTCGCCATCGTACGGAGACGCCCGTCACCGTGGGCGGCAAAGACGTGATGCCCGAGGTGCGGGGCGTCCTCGATCGCATGCGCACGTTCTCGGACGCCGTGCGCAGCGGCGAGTGGGTGGGCCATACGAAGAAGCGCATCACCGACATCGTCAACATCGGCATCGGCGGTTCGGATCTCGGGCCCGTGATGGCGACCGAAGCGTTGAAGCCGTATTGGCAAAAGGGTCTGCGCCCCCACTTCGTTTCGAACGTCGACGGCGCGCACCTCGCGGCGACCGTCGCCGATCTCGATGCCGAGACCACGCTCTTCATCATCGCTTCGAAGACGTTCACGACGCAGGAGACCATGATGAACGCGCGATCGGCGCGCGCCTGGCTCGTCGAGAAGCTCGGCAACGAAAAAGCGGTAGCGAAGCACTTCGTCGCGGTGTCGACGGCGGCGAAAGAAGTCGCCGCGTTCGGCATCGACGAAGCGAACATGTTCCCCTTCTGGGATTGGGTCGGCGGGCGCTATTCGCTCTGGTCCGCCATCGGCCTTCCGATCATGGTGATGGTCGGCGCGAACAACTTCGAAGAGATGCTGTCTGGCGGATTCGAGGCCGACGAGCACTTTCGTGAGGCACCGCTCGAGAAGAACGTGCCCGTGGTCATGGCACTATTGGGTGTATGGTACAGTAATTTCTTGGGCGCAGCGACCCACGCGATTCTGCCGTACGACCAGAGCCTGCACCGCTTCGCCGCGTACTTCCAGCAAGGCGACATGGAGTCGAACGGCAAGCGCGTCACGCGCGACGGCGAATTCGTGAACGACTACACGACGGGACCGATCATCTGGGGCGAGCCCGGCACGAACGGGCAGCACGCGTTTTATCAGCTCATTCATCAGGGCACGCGGCTCATCCCGGCGGACTTCCTAGCCCCCGTGCGATCGCATTACGCGCTCGGAGATCATCACCCGGTGCTCCTCGCAAACTTCCTCGCACAGACCGAAGCCCTGATGCGCGGCAAGACCGAAGCCGAGGTCACGAAGGAGCTCGAGGCGCAAAAGCTGCCTGCGGACAAAATCGCGGCGCTGCTCCCGCACAAGGTCTTTCCGGGAAACCGTCCCACGACTTCGTTCGTGTTCGACAAGCTCACGCCGCTCACGCTCGGAAAGCTCATCGCGCTCTACGAGCACAAGATCTTCGTTCAGGGTGTGATCTGGAACATCCTCTCCTTCGATCAGTGGGGCGTCGAGCTCGGCAAACAGCTCGCCAAGAAGATCGAGCCGGAGATCAAAGGCGAGAAAGCGCCCGGCGATCACGACTCTTCGACGCTGGGGCTCCTCGCTTGGTTCAAAGAGCGCCAGAGCCGGTAACGACAACGTCACTGGTTCGTGGTGGCGCTATTGATTCGTTGCGGACCCGAGCTCGTCGTGGGACGAGCTCCAGGAACATAGCGCTCGACTAGCGAGACGTGTGGCTCCCCGGAGAGCCTAGTGTTTCGCTGCGAGCTTTCGATCGAGCTCGCCGGCTTTGTCGAGCGCCGCGAGCTCGGAGAAGCCGC
>JAHFDV010000009.1:15651-35049 GCA_023248815.1 Myxococcales bacterium | reverse complement strand
ATTTGCTCGGCTCACTTTCGCGAGGTGCGTCGAAAAAAGAGCGCGATGGCGGGCTGTTCGCGCGAGGGCTGCGCGATCACGCGAGGCGCGTCGCAAGATAAGCGCGATGTCTAGCACCGTGGGCGCAATGAAGATGTGTATGGGCGTAGATCCCGACGGCGCGCCCAGCGAGCAACCGCCGTCGTCCTCCGGATCGTGACAGCCGCCAGAGCCACCAGAAACTAAGGGCGGCCCGTATTCAGTCTTCAGATTGAAGAGGAGCTCATCGGCACTCGCGCTGCTAGACGCGCCGGCATCGGCGTTAACGGCCGCGTCGCGGTCCGAGACGACGCGGTAAAGCTCCCGCGTGCGAATTGCTTGACTGCACGCGTCGGCCGAACGAGATGAGAAGAGGGCTGCAGCGAGAAGTAACGACGAAACGGCGCGCGACAACGCAGTGAAGGAACTCATGCCTGCAGCAAGCGTCCTCGACTCAAGACGCGCGTGTCAGCATTGGAACAACACGGCACGCGCCGCGAACTTACGCCTTCAGCCACCAACGCGTACCGAGACGCGTCTCACGCGTTCGGTTGGCCGTTTTCGTCTTCGACGCCGTGGCAGAGCTTGAACTTCTTGCCGCTTCCGCAGGGGCAGAGATCATTGCGCTGCACGGCCGGCTCTTCGCGCGATGGTTGCGCGATCACGCGAGGCTGAGGCCTTCGTGATACGCGCGGCGCGGCTGCTGGACCGTCGCCTTCGCCTTCGCCGTCGCCCGGGTGACTCGTCTTGAGTCGCTCGAGCTCCTGGCGATGACGTTCGAGATCGGCTTGCTCGAGCTCGGCGATTTGCGCTTCTTTCTCGATGCGCACCGCGAGCGTCTTCGACATGACCGTCGAGGAAACGCTCACCATCATGTTGACGAAGAGCTCATAGCCTTCGCGCTTGTATTCGAGCTTCGGATCGCGCTGACCATAACCGCGGAGACCGATGCCGTCGCGGAGATGTTCCATGTTCGTGAGGTGCTCGACCCACTGGCGGTCGACCTCTTCGAGATAGAAGTGACGGAAGACGCGGAGGAGGAGCTCGGTGCCCATCTCCGACTCTTTCGCGAGAAGCTGCGCCTCTGCTTGCTTGTAGAGTGCATGCGCCACGTCTTCGGGATCCGAAAGATTCTCGTGGCCCGTCGGCTTCTCGCCGAAGTGCTCGCGATAGCCGGCGCGAATCTCGTCCCACTTCCAGTCTTCGGGAGACTTGTTGCGCGGGCAGCACTCTTCGACCATCGCACCGACGATGCCGTCCGCGAGGTCGAGCAGGCGCTCGCGCTGTTCCGTGAGGCTCTGCGGACCCTCTTTCAAAAGGCGTTCGTAGATGATCTTCGGCTTCTTCAGCTCGCTCTCGCGCGCATCGAAGAGGTAGCCCCACATTTGATAGATGTCCGCCTGGAAGGCTTCGAAGTTGTCGAAGTGATCGATGTCGTCGACCTTCTTCGGCAAGGCGGTCGTCGTGCGGAAGTTGCCGTCGACGTCGGCGGCCGTCTCGGCGGGCTTGCCGACGCCGTGCGAGAGCACGAGCTCGTCGACGGTTGGCTTCGTCTCTTCGATGAGGCGCGCGAGCGGCTTGATCTCGCGAAGCTTGCCCGTCGGCTTTCCTTCGTCGTCGAGACGCTCGGGGAGGTAGCGTCCGATGAGGAGCTGCTGACGGATTTTGTAAACCGTCTTGCGCTGCTCGTTCATGACGTCGTCGTATTCGAGCAGGTTCTTGCGGATGTCGAAGTTGCGCGCTTCGACCTTGCCCTGCGCGTCGCTGATCGATTTGTTCACCCACGGGTGCTCGATCGGCTCGTCGTCCGGAAGACCCATGCGATCCATGATGCTCTTCACGCGATCGCCCGCGAAAATGCGCATCAAATCGTCTTCGAGCGAAAGGTAGAAGCGGCTCGAACCGGGGTCTCCCTGACGTCCGGCGCGACCGCGGAGCTGGTTGTCGATGCGGCGCGACTCGTGGCGCTCCGTGCCGAGAATGTGGAGCCCACCGAGCTCACGAATCTCGTCGCCCTCTTTCTTGCAGGACTCTTCGTATTGTTTGACGACCTTCGCGAACTCTTCCGGCTCGGCATCGGGATCGCGCCCTTGCTCACGGAATTCGAGCTTCGCGATCATCTCCGCGCTGCCGCCGAGGATGATGTCCGTACCGCGACCGGCCATGTTGGTCGCGACGGTGATCGCGCCCTTCTTGCCGGCCTGCGCGATGACGTACGCCTCGCGCTCGTGCTGCTTCGCATTGAGCACGGCATGCGGGATGCTGCGCTTCGAGAGAATCTTCGAGATCGCCGAGCTCTTCTCGACGCTGACCGTACCGACGAGAACGGGCTGCCCACGCTCGTGGCAATCGATGAGCTCTGCCGTGACGGCCGTGAACTTCTCGCGCTCGGTCTTGTAGACGAGGTCGTTCGAGTCGGCGCGCTGGATGGGCTTGTTCGTCGGGATCGCCGTGACGTTGAGCTTGTAGGTCGAATAGAACTCCGAAGCTTCCGTGTCGGCCGTACCCGTCATGCCGCCGATCTTCTTGTAGATGCGGAAGAGGTTCTGGAACGTGATTGTCGCCATCGTGCGCGACTCTTCTTGAATCGGAACGTTCTCTTTCGCTTCGACGGCTTGATGGAGACCATCGGACCAACGGCGACCCGCGAGCACGCGGCCCGTGAACTCGTCGATGATGACGACCTTGCCATCTTCGGTGACGAGATAGTGCACGTCGCGGCGGAAGAGCGTGTGCGCGCGGAGGCTCTGATTGAGGATGTGGAGCGACTCGAGATTGACGGGGTCGTAGAGATTCTTGAGACCCATCAAGCGTTGCGCCGCATCGACGCCGGCATCCGTGAGCGACACGGAGTGCTGCTTCTCGTCGACGACGTAGTGCTCGTCTTTCTTGAGGCGCGGGATGACCTCGCTGACGGTCTGATACTTCGTGGAGGACGTCTCGCGCTGACCCGAAATAATGAGCGGCGTGCGCGCTTCGTCGATGAGGATCGAGTCGACTTCGTCCACGATCGCGAAGTTGAGCTCGCGCTGCGCATATTCGAGCGCGCTGAACTTCATGTTGTCGCGCAGGTAGTCGAAGCCGAACTCGTTGTTCTGGCCGTACGTGATGTCCGAGCGGTACGCGCGGCGCTTTTCGCCGTCGCTCTGCTGGTTGAGCACGAAGCCCGTCGAGAGCCCGAGGAAGCCGTAGAGCTTGCCCATCCATTCGCCGTCACGACGCGCGAGGTAGTCGTTGACGGTGACGACGTGAACGCCTTTGCCTTCGAGCGCGTTCAAGTAACAAGCGAGGGTCGCGACGAGCGTTTTGCCTTCGCCCGTGCGCATCTCGGCGATGCTTCCTTTGTGGAGCACCATGCCGCCGATGAGCTGCACGTCGAAGTGGCGCATCTTGAGGACGCGCTTGCCCGCTTCGCGACACACCGCGAACGACTCGAGCATGATGTCGTCGAGCGTCGCGCCGTTGTCGAGCTTCTCTTTGAACTCGTTCGTCTTGGCGCGCAGCTCGGCGTCGCTGAGGGCCGAAATCTTCGGCTCGAGGGCATTGATCGCGTCCACTTGAGGGCGGAGGCGGCGGATCTCGCGTTCGTGCGAAGTTCCAAGGAGTTTTTTGAGGGCCCAGTTGAGCATCGAGCCCTTTCCAATAGCCATTTGTCGCTCAGAGCGCAAACGGCGCGGCGGCGGCTTGGTCGAGAGACCGCGCCCTCGACACTGAAACGGGAGAGGCCGTGGGCAGGAGATGCGCGGGCTTGCGGGCAGAAGCGCGTTCCGAGTCGCAGATCTGGATCGCATCCCGCCCGTGAACAGGCGTTAGGCACCCCTAGAAACCGTGGCGAAAATGCGTTCGCCTTCGTTGCCCAGAAAAAGGGGTGTGCTAAGGTCGCACCTTGGCTGAAACCGCCATCCGTTCGCCGGCACGCTGTCCTCTCGCCGACGAACCAAGAGCGTCTCTCGCATCTTTTCTAGATACGTTTTCCTGATCGCGGACATTGTCCCGTTGCGCGTTTCCCCTTAGCGTCCGTTTCCCCTTTTGAATTGCATTGGTGGAGGTCTTCGATGAACCGGAATGTTGTGCTTTTCCCTACGCTGCTAGCTCTCTCGGGCGCGCTCTTTGGAGCATGCAGTAGCGACAACAACGTCCGACAGCTGACCGAAGCCGGAACGAACAAGGACGGCGGCGACTTTGTGCCGGAAGAGGACGCAGGTCTGAACTGCGAAGATCCGGAGAGCTTCAACTCCTGCGCGATCTCGGAGCCGGGCGTCACGAAGGCCCCCGCGTACATCTACATCGTGCTCGATGGCTCGGGCAGCATGATCGGAGACAAGTGGGACGCCGCTGTCGAAGCGCTCGACGCCGTCTTCGGTGACATGAACGCGCAAGCCGATCCGACGCTCGCGGTCGGCATGATGGTGTTCGAAGACGATCTCGCGACGGGCAAATATCCTGGCCCGAAGGACATCCTTCCCGGCTTCGTCGATCAGACGCAATACCTCCTCCTCCGCAACCGCATCGACAAGTCGGGCGCTTCGGGCGGCACGCCGACCTACGCCGCACTCACGGGCGCCTATACGGTCATGAAGAGCTACCAGCCGAGCGGCGTCACGCCGCCGAACGGCAATCGCGTCGTCGTTCTCATGTCCGACGGCGAGCCGACGGACGACGCAGCGGGCTGCATCAAGATCGCGAAATCGAACCTCATCAGCGATCCGCCCATCAAGACCTTCTCGGTCGGCATCGGCCCGTTCCCCTCGGGCTCGGGTTACGATCCCGAGTTCATGGGAAATATCGCCCTCGCTGGCGGCACTCCCGCGACGCCGACGTGCAAGGCCGACGCGACCAACCTCGCAGACATCTGCCACTTCCAAATCACGCCCGGCGGCGACGTCCAGAAGCTCAAGGCTGACTTCATCGAAGCGCTCAACAAGATCCGCGGCCTCTCGACGGGCTGCGAATTCGTCCTCGAAGAGACCGGCTCACTCGACCCCGCGCAGACGACCGTCATCTTCACCGATGGCAACGGCAAGTCGCGCTGCGTCGAAAAAGACGACGGCGACGGCTGGTCGTTCGACGATCCCGACGCGCCGACCAAGATCATCCTCAACGGCCAATCCTGCGGCGACGCAACGGCCGACGAAGAGTCGAAGGTCAAAGTCATCGTCGGTTGCAAGGCGAACTAACCTTCCGATTCGCGATCGAAAGGCCCCAGCGAAAGCTCGGGGCCTTTTTCTTTTTGTGCGTCGCGCCTGTGAGGAGACGGAGGACGCTAGGTGAGCGGCGGTGAATACAAGCGCGAACCGCTGCGACGCCCATGCGGCGGGGCGTTGGAGCCGGCCTGCGCTCGTCGCCGGGGTGGCGCCGGGCACGCGTTCATATGCGTTGCGGCTTATTCCCCGGCTTTCGATTTCTCGGAGGAGAGTTCTGGCTCCTCGCTGGGGTCCACCGCCCCTTGCATGAGCGCCGCAGCGGCTCGCTCATCGCGTAGAAGGAGCAGTGGCGGGTACCACCGTCAATGGTGTATTTTACATCCATCTAGTGACCACTTTTCGATCGCCAAATGCCCGCCTCCGCGCAAAGCGGAACGCTGAGGCGCTCGTGCAAGGCCCCGTGGACGCCAACCGAGGAGCCCAAACGTTCGCTCAAGCAAGCGAGCGGCGGGCAAGGGAACCTCGCGAAATCGAGACGCCCGTCGCCCTCTGGCGACGAGGGCAGGTCGGCTCCGCGGGGCCGCCGCGCGGGCGCATCAGCGGTCCGCGCCCGTCCCAACTCTCGCCGATCGCGCCTTCGTTACAACCAGCCTTGCGCGCGATACCACGTTGCGGCATTGCCGACGCCTTCGCGCCACATTACTTCGGGAGTCCAGTCGAGATCGCTGCGCGTTGCCGAGGAATCGCAGACCCAATGGGGCTGCTTTAGTTCGTTGATTTTGTCCCGCGTGAGCATCACGGCTTTCTTCGAAAGCTTTCCGTAGATCTCGGAGGCGATGGCGGCGGCACTCACGACTTTCAATGGGAGGCCAATGCGAAGGAGCGCGCGCTTTCCGAGGACGCTCTCCAATTGTTCTAGCGCGTCTTTCCATACGTAGACGTTGCCGTCGTCGATGAAGTAGGCGCGCCCGCTCGGGATGTCGGCGGTGAGTGCCTTCACGCAGGCGCGCGCGGCGTCGGCGCCATAAATCATGCTGAGCGTGTTTTGTCCGTCACCGAAGAAGGGGAGCACGCCGCGTGAGACCGACTGGAAGAACGCGAACGTCTCGTTGTCGCGCGGTCCGTAGACGAGGGGCGGGCGAATCGAGACGACGGGTAGCTTGTCTTTGCGCGACAGAACGAGGCGCTCCGCCTCGAGCTTCGAGCGGCCGTAGTGCGTCACCGGATTCGGCGTTGCGTCGACAGAAAGCGGCGTTCCATCGAGCGATGGTCCGATGGCGGTGAGGCTCGAAATGAAGACGAATCGCTTCAGGTTGGGCACTTTTTCAATGGCCGCGTCGAGCAGATTGCGCGTTCCCTCGACATTGATGAGACGGAACTCTTCGGGCGTCTTCGCCTTAATGAGGCCCGCAGAATGAATGATCGCGTCGACACCTTCGACCGCGCGAAATACGCTCGCGCGATCTTCGATCGACCCCTCGGCGAACTCGATGTTGCGGAGCGTCTCCAGAAACTGGCGGTTCGAGCTCTTGCGCACGAGCGCCCGAACGTGATGGCCGGCCTTTACGAGCTCCTCTGCAATGTAGCTTCCGAGAAATCCGCTTCCGCCTGTGACGAGTACGAGCATGCACCCCGTCTAGCGCACGTCCCGCCGCGTGTCACGCCGGGGCGTGTTCGGCACGAACGGCCGCGCAAAACGAACGCTTCCTTTCCGAAAATGATGGGTAGGATGCACGCTCCGTGCAGACACTCATTCACAATGGGACCGTCGTCACCTGCGACGACGCCGACACCGTGTTCGAAGGCGGCAGCGTTCTTCTCGACGAAGGAGAAATTCTCTTCGTCGGCAATGCTCGCGAAGCCGAACAGAAGGCGAAGGCGCGTGGGGTTGCGCGCTGGATCGATGCCGAGGGCGCGGCGATTCTGCCCGGCTTCGTGCAGGGTCACATTCATCTTTGCCAAGTGCTCCTTCGCGGAATGGCAGAAGATCTCGCGCTCCTCGATTGGCTGAAGAATCGCATTTGGCCCCTGGAAGCAGCGCACGACGAAAAGTCGCTCCGCGCGAGCGCCGAGCTCGGTCTCGCCGAAATCATGCGCGCAGGAACGACCTCGATCCTCGACATGGGAACCGTTCACCATCACGACGTCGTGATGGAGGCCTGCTTGAAGAGCGGCATTCGCGCCGCGAGCGGCAAGGCGATGATGGATCAGGGCGAAGGTGTTCCGAGAGGCCTTCGTGAGAACACGAAATCGAGCCTCGATGAAAGCGACGCTCTGCGGAAGCGCTGGCATGGCAAAGGCGAAGGACGCATTCGCTACGCCTACGCGCCGCGCTTCATCCTTTCATGCAGCGAGAAACTCATTCGCGACACGGCGACGCGCGCGCGCGAAGCCGACGTCATCGTGCATACGCATGTCGCCGAGCAGGTGGCCGAGCGCAAAGCCGTCTTCGATGCGCTCGGTGATCAAGACGTCGCCGTGCTCGCAAAATGGGGCGTCGAAGGTGAACGCGCGGTACTCGCCCATGGGGTGCATCTCACGCCGAAAGAGATGAAAGAGCTCGGACGCGCAAAGACGCGAATCGTTCATTGCCCCAGCGCGAACTTGAAGCTCGCCTCGGGCATCGCAGACATCGTCGCGCTCGACGCCGCGAAAGTTCAGCTCGCGCTCGGGGCCGATGGCGCTCCTTGCAACAATCGCCTCGATCCGTGGTCAGAGATGCGCCTCGCGGGTCTTCTCACGAAAGTGAAGCGTGGGCCCGCCGCCGTCTCGGCGAAGCGCATCGTTCGCCTCGCCACCATCGATGGCGCACGCGCGCTCGGGCTCGGAGAAATTTCTGGCTCGCTCGAGGTGGGAAAACGCGCCGATCTCGTCGTCGCGCAGCTCGATTCGCTCGAGGTCGAACCCGGCGGCGACGTCTTCTCGAAGCTCGTTTATGCGGCTTCCCGCGAGCACGTACGCCACGTCTTCGTCGACGGCGAGTGGCTCGTCAAAGACGCCCGGCACGTTCGATTCGACGAAGAGCGCGTGGCGGCCATCGCGCGCGAACAGGGGCAGAAGCTCCTCGCTCGCGCCGACATCTCCTGAGACGCGCCGTTAGACCGTAAGAGAAAAAGGGCGCTTACGTGCGGCCTTCGGTCTCTTCGATTTGCTGAAGAGCGACCGCGAGGGCATCCTTCGCGCGCTCGAGAGAGACGCGATCGGATTCCCACTTGCTGTGCGCACGGCTTGCGCGCGCCGACTCGGCTTCGAGACGCTCGCTGCGATTGCTGAGCTCCGTCGAGAGGCGCGACACGTCGCTTTCGAGGCCCTTGATACGTTCACGAAGGCCGTTCGCTTCTTGCTCGTACGTCGTGCGCGCGTTGGCGAGCTCTTGAGCGACGGTTTCACGCTGCTGCGTCGATTCGCGAAGTTGTTCTCCGAGATTCGCGAGCGTCGATCGCGCTTGATTCGCTTCGTTCTCGCGCTGGGCCTGCTGATTTTGCAACTCGCCGCGAAGAGAGGCAATCTCGGCGTTCAGTTCGGCCGTGCGCGCCTCGAGGGTCGCTCGTGCATCGCCGAGGCTTCCACGGAGCTCGCTCGCTTCTCTTTGTGCACGCGCCTCGGTCTCCGCAAGACGTGAGTCGCGATCGCCTTCGACGGAGCGAATGCGCTGCGCCATCTCCGAACGAAGCGCGTTCTCGCTCGCTTCTTTTTCCGCCGTGAGAGCTGCGACCTTGTCGTCACGATCACGCTCGGCGCGATCGATTCGCTCTGCCCATTCGTTCGTGAGCGTCGTGATCTGCTCTTGAACGCGTGCTTCTTCGGCAGCGCGGGATGCAGCGTGCGCTTGGATGAGCTCGGCTTCGCGGCGCGTGATCGCGGCCTCTGCTTCACGACGAACGTTGTCGAGCGCTTCTTTCGCAGCTTGCTCGCGCTCGCGCGTTTCATTTGCATGCGCCAACTTTGCGGCTTCGAAGTCGCGCTGGTGTGTCGCCGTGACGCGGGAGAGCTCGTCTTTGTGCTCCTCCATGCGCCCTGCGAGCTCGGCAGCGTAGCGCTCGCTGAGCTCGGCATGACGGGCTTGCAGTGCATTCTCTTGGCGAAGCTCGAGCTCGGCTCGGAGGCGTTCGAGCGCGGCATTCGTCGCTTGCTCGCGTGAGCGCTCGGCTTCGTCACGCACTTCGTCGACGGCCGTCTTGAGCTTCGTTTCGTGATCTTGCCGGAGATCCGTGACGAGGCGTTCGTGCGAGGTGACGGTTTCCGTGTATTTTGCACGGAGCTCGGCGAGCTCTTTTCCGCGGCTTTCGGCTTCGGTATTTGCCTTTTCGAAACGTGCGCGATGATCTTCCGAAGCCTTCTTCGCTTGCGCTTTGTCGGCTTCGAGAACTTCGTTGCGCTCGCGGGACTCGTTCACCGCGCGTTCGAGGGCGAGACTGCGCTCTTCGACGTCGCCTGACTTGCGTTCGAGGCCGAGCATGCGCTCCTGGATGTCGAGCGCTTCCTTGTCTTTCTTCGCGAGACCTTCTTTCAACGAGAGGATCTCTTTGTCCTTCTTGTTGAGGTTTTCGCGAAGCTCGAGGAACTCACGGCTCGAGACACCTGCCGACTTGCCGGCGGCTCCGACCTTGCCGCGAAGGTCGTCGATTTCGGACTGCATGCTCGCCTTTTCCTCGACGAGCGGGCGAAGGCGTTCGAGCTCGGCACGCGCTTCTTCGAGAGAAGACGTGAGCGATTTGTTTTCTTCGTAGAGCTGCTTTTCGGACGCGTTCGGCGCGGCGGGCGGATCGAGCAGCGAGAGCGGCTTCGATGGACGTGGAGCGGGAACCGAGTTCGAGAGCGCCGGCAGATCCGAGATCTCTTCGAGCGGTGCGGGTGGGGGCGGAGGCGCCGATGACACGCGCGGAGCAAGCGGTGGAACGGAGTCGACGGAACTCAAAACGGTCGACGGAATGCCGCCGAGCGATGCGGGCGACACGGCTTCCATCGACGAGAGATCGGGAACGAGTGGGGCGGGCGGCACGGAGGGCTCACGCGCAGGAATCGAATCGCCCCGTGGGGCGACCGACGGAAGACCGCCGATGGTGAGCTTTCCGAACGCATCGTCGAACGAGCTCATGTCGATCGCGTCGAGGCTCGTCGCTGGCGGCTCGGGATTGCCTTGAGGGCGCTGCGACGGAATCGGTGGCGGATTGCTGGCGCGTGCCGCCGGCCTCGCCGATTGACTGCGCGCGCCTGGACCTTGGCTCGGGCGACGCGAAGATCGGCCGGAATCCGGCGAGTCGTCTTCGATGATGAGATCGTCTTCGACGACCAGCACGTCTTCCGAGAGCTCGACTGCTTCGCCTTCACCCGTCGGCGACTCACCGAGCGGAACGAAACGACGAATGATCTGCACGAGCTCGCCGAACGAAATCGGCTTTTGTGCGTAGTGCTCGGCGCGCGTGCGGAGCTTGCGATGTTGGTCGAAGGTCTCTTCGCTCGACTCGCTCGAAAGAATGATGAGCGGAACGTCTTTGAGCCCCGGGTCCTTCTTCAGCTTGTTGCAGACGGAGAAGCCGTTCATGCGCGGCAGCTCGATCGCAAGGAGGATGAGATCCGGACGATGCGCCTGCGCCTGCTGAATGCCGGCGTTGCCATCGTCGAGAACGGTCACCTCGCAATCGAGCTTGCTGAGCTCCGTACGGACTTCGTTGGCAAACGCGGCGTCGCTTTCGAAAACGAGGACTTGAGTAGACATTCGGCTCGTCGATTAGAGCGCATTTCGCAGCCCATCGCACCGCCAAATCCGTTCCCTCACGTCGAACGCCTCGTCTTCGCAACTTATCGAAGCGTAATTTCTCGAACTCGAGCGATTGGGACCGCTACGATCGAACGAATGCCCCGCCCTTCGCTTGCTTTCGCCACGCCGAGAAAGTTGCCTCGCGCGGCCAACGTCGAGGGGCGTGTCGTCGTGCTCGACCTCGCGTTCGCATCGGAGGCCGGCGGAGGGTTCGACAAGATCACGAAGCCCTTCATCGAAGGCCTTGGAACACGCCTCGCCGCCTGGGTCGATCACCACGATCACCTCATGCACGAGCACTATCGCAATGATCCGCGCTTCGTTCTCGCGACCAAGCAAGAGCATGGCGCTTGCCCCGAGATGATCACTCCTGAGCTCGTGGCGCGCACGGGTCCCGTGCAAACCATCGTGTGTCACGCAGATTTCGACGGCCTCTGCAGTGCTGCGAAATGGCTCCGCGAAGGCAAAGAGCCTTACGAGGGCGCCGACGACGATTCACGAGCGATCGACACGCGCATCGGAATTCCTTCGGCGACGGCCCGCCGCATCGACCGCGCGCTTCGTGCGAAGCCGCGCGATTTCTTGCTGTATGGCACCGTCGTGCGGCATCTCTCGGAAGGCCTCGCCGATCGCACTCTCTGGACCGACATCGACGAAGCAGCGCGCGGGATGGAAGCGCTCGAACAGCGCGCCAACGCGATTGCGCAGCGCTACCAGGTGTTTCCCGTGAAGGAGCACTTCGCGAGCGTTGCATTCGTGGACGCGACGGCCGAGCACGGCAGCTATGACAAGACGCACCTTCTCCTCAAAGGCCAAGACCGCGCGAAGGTCGCCGTGCTTCTCGATCAAGACACGTTGAGCCTCGCAGCAGGCTTCGATAGCGGCTTCAATTTCTTGCACCTCCTCGGCCTCTCGGGCGGAATGCCGACACTCGTATCCGTCGACCGCACGCGCCTTCGCGAAGCGCTCTCGGCCCTCGGGCTCGCGCCGAATCTCGTGCACGAGCTCGAGAGCAGCACCGCGCGCTAGTCACAAATGGCCGCCGCGGTCGTGAGCCGGCGGTTGCCTTAGCGACGGAAGGTCGGCTCGCGCGAGCGAATTCCTTTGCGAGATCGAGGGGGGCGACTTCGATGACCCGCACACCTAACGCGCCGCAGCAAATCACGGCTAAATAGACGGCGTTTTTGGTTTGACGATGCCGAAGGCTCGCGGTACGGGCAGGAAGATTGGGGCCTGTTTTTAGGCTTCAGAAAAACCGGGGGGTTTGAATGGGTTCGAAAAACATTTCGGAGAAGCTCGTGCGTGGAGATGTCTCGCGAGGCGAGATGGCTCGCGGCGAAGAGATTCTTCTGAGCGATCGCGATGTCTCTCTTTGCCTTCTCTTGCATCGTCACTCGAAGACGATGCGCATCGTCGATTTCCGCGCAGGTCCGAGTGAACGGAAGCGCTCGACGGTGATTCGCGCCGCTGAAGAGCAGGGCGTGGAGAAGGTGTTCACGCTCGTCGAACGCGACGAGATCGCGACGTGGACGAAGCTCGGCTTCAAGAAGGAAGCGACGATTCCCGGATTCTACAAGCGAAGTGACGCCTACCTCGTCGGCTCGACGACGGACATGATGCGTCGCGCGCCCGCGTCGATCTCGACGGAAGTCGAAGACGACGACGATCTCGATAGCGAAGCGCCCGCGACCGATCACAGCGAACGGACGCTCGCGCGTGCAAAGCGTCTCCTTCGTGACGTCGGTACGCTTCCCGCCATCAAGATCTCCGAGATCGATCATGTCAGCGTCAGCGCGGGCCTCGTCGCTGCGAAAAAAGAGGGTCGCGCGTTGACGGGCTTCGAACCTTTCGGTCGCGATGTCGAACGTCGCTACTTCCGTCTCTCGCATCGCAATCACGAGCTTCTCGTTGGCGCGGAATCGCAGGCGTGCTTCAGCAATGCGTTCGTCGAGCTTCTCACGGCACCTCGCTCCGACGCCGAGCTCGCGTTCACCGCTGGCGCCATCAAAGCGCTTTGTGATCGCTTTCTCAAAGAGGGCGTCGTGAGCTGCTTCTCGTTCGTCCCGACCGACGACGAGCGCCTCGCGACGGCGTTCCTCTACAACGGCTTCCGTCGAACGGGCGTCTTGCAGAGCCATCTCACCGTGGGAAAAGCTCGCAAAGATGCGTTCCTTTTCTCGCGCAAGCTCGCCAATCCCCTCGCGGATTGAGTGCGCGCTCCTTGCCCCGCGTTCGTAACGTCTGCATGATGCCGGAGTGAGCCTCAGCATCGTTGCGGCGCGGGTCGATGGTCCTGGGGGTCCCCTCGTGGACGAGCTCTCGTTCGCCTCGAACGAAAAGAAGATCGTCGTTCTCGGTATGCCGCGCGATCTCGCAGAGACCATCGCGGGCCTTCGAGCCCCGAGCGCGGGCTCGATCTTCTTGGACGCTCGTCCGACGGTCGAGCTCTTCCGAACGCAACGCTCGCGCTTCACGTGGACGGACGCTCCACTTCCCGGGACGTGGTCCGTCGAAAGCTATCTGGGATGGACTCGCCGCCTCGTCGACCGAACGACGATGCCGACCGTCGACGAAACGCTTCGACGCTTTTCACTCGTACCGACGCGCAGGGAAAAGATCGAGAAGCTCTCGCGCACGTTCCGCCGAAAGCTGGCCATCGCGGGCGCTTACGTGAGCGGCGCAGAGTTCATCGTCCTGGATGATCCCACGGCACGTTGGACGACTGCGCCGAGAGACGCGAGAGTGAGTCCGCGTCTCTTTGGACCGCGGCCGGTGCCGGAAGTCGAGTTCTCTTCCGAAGCAGAAGCCGAACTGACCTCGACACTCGTCGACGGACTCTCGGATCGACGGCTCCTCGTGTTCTCGGCCAACGAGGAATCGCCACTTCTCGATCGCGGCTTTTCGGCGCATCGATTTTTCGGCGCGACGATCACTCCATTCACTGCGACCTCGGCAGATGCCCATGGTGGACACCTCGTCTCCGTGGCTGAGAACGTCGAAGCGCTCCTCGCAGCGCTCGGATCGAATGCGACACAACGCAGCGCCCATCTTCTTTTCGTCGGAGGCGCAGTGTCTGCGGTCGAGATTTTTCGCGCTGCAGAATCCGCCTCTGCGCTCGTCTCGGAGGTTCGCCCGCTCCGCACTCGCGCCCCTTCGCTGCAGTCTCCTCCTGAGAATGAGGTCTCCACATGAATGCTCCTGTCGCGCGTGATCGCGCTTTCTCGCGTCTTCCGATGCTCACGATTTTTGCCGGTGCCGCGGGCAGCATTGCTCTGCCGTGGGTTCCGAATGCACTGACGACACGGGTGCGCGGCGCCATCGCCGAAGACATCGCCTCGCGAAAAGGACTCTCGCTCACACCAGAAGCGCGCGACACGCTGTCGGCGCTTGCGTTCGAACAGGCGGGGCTCCGTCCGATTTCACGCATTCTACGTTTTTCGGCGGCGAGGGTCGCCCTTCGCTTCCTGCCGCTCGGCGCAGTGCTTCCGGGAACGCTCGCAGCCTTTTCGGCATTCGCCCTCGGGCACCTTTTCGAGCGATATCTCACGCAACATCGCACGAGCGCAGCGACGCGCATCGACGAAGAAGAGGCGCGTCGCATTCGCACCGCGCTCGATCTCGCGGTCCTGCACATTCTTCGCGCACGACCAGCGAGCTCGAGCAAAGGTGATAGCAAGAGCGAAGACTTGCGCGACGCCGTGACGCAGCTCGTGGACAAGGTCTTGCTCGGCGCAGCCACCGTCCCTTCGCTCGTGCTCGAACGCCTCGAAGCCGCGTTCGACGAGAGCTTTATTGCCTAGGAGTGGGTTGCCCAGGACGGGGTTGCCCAGGACGGGGTTGCCCAGGACGGGGTTGCCTGAAAGCGAGTCGCCCGAAAGCGTGCGGATGACGTTGCACGCGCGCGTCGGTGAAATTTCTCCCGCGCACACCCTTTCGCTCGGGGCTGTCTCGAAAAACGCGGACGCTCTGCCAGAGCTCTGGACTTGCACGTTCACGAGCACAGCGATTTTGGACGGGCGTTTTGCCTTCGCGCGAGAGGCTGAAAGCCAGGCCAGCGCGAACACGCCACGACATCGACGCGCATCGGGCGGGCACGCCGTGCGCGTGGGTCCGGGGGTGCTCTATGCAGCCATTGCTCTCCCTAAGGTGAACTCGCTCGTGGCAGATGCAACGTCGCACAACCTTCTGAACCGTCACGTGCGCCCTCTTTTGCGAGCGCTCTCTTTCGGAAAAAAGCCTGCATCCTACATCGGAAAAGATCGCCTCACGATCGGCAGTACCGCCGTCGCCTATTGTGGATTCGCTTTCGATGCGAGCTCTGGAGTGGCAATCGTCGAAGCGTTCATCGGCGTCACCGAGTCGTTTGCCGCAAGTGACGGCGACGATGCGAAAGTCAAAGATGGTTCCCTCGCTTCCTTGTCGATGACGACCCTCACGATTGAAGAGCTTGCGGAAAAAGTGCGACGGCATGCGGCGCGTGAATTCGGACGAGAGCTCGCGATCACCCACGCAAGCGCGCTGTCCGGGGCCGCGCCAGACGCGCCTTTTTCGGGCGGGCTGTCCCCTTTCGCGACCAGCCCTGCGGCCATCGGAACCATCGGCTTTTCGCGCGGAGACGAGGGCCTTTTTTTCGGCGGCGATTGCATGATGGCCGAAGAAGGAGAGACGCTGATTCCACGGCTTTTGACCGGGGATCCCGAGGTGGCCTTCGAAGAAACCGAGGCCCTTCTCGCGGAGGCCGCGGTGTTCGGAGTCAGCGCAAAAGAGCTGGTGACGCTCGTGGAGAAGGCAAAGAGCGCATCGCGCTGATGGATGCTACGTTTTTGTCGTGGCGTCTTCTGACGACATCTCGCGAACGAAGGCCAAAGGCGCGGATCTAATCCGTGGCCCGCGTCGCCGCACGAGCGATGCGGCGGGTAGCGGAGACACGTCGGGCGCGCGCCCCGTCGACTCGTTGATGCTGCGCCATCTCGACTCGCCACTTCGTCGCGCCGATGTTCGCACGCCGCCGGTCGGTGTCGTGCCCGTCCGTCGTGATTCCGCAGCTCCCGCAGCGCGTGCAAGTGCGGGGCGCTGGAACGAAGGTCGTCGCGGACAGATCGCCTATCTCTTGATTGGGCTCGCCGTCGGCGCGATCGCCGTCGCATCGATCCGCAGTGACGCGCTGCGGAGCCTTCGGATCTCCCTCGCGCGAACCTTCTTGCCCGACGATCTCGAAGTGCACCCGTCGAAGGGCTCAGCGGACGGCGTCGAATCTCCGAACGCGCGTCGCTCCGAAAGCGCCGGCGCAGCGAATTTCGGAACGACGAATCCGAACGGTGCGCCGAATGCGCAGCCTGCCAATGCACTTCCGGCGAATGTCGACGGAACGCTCGCACAACCCGCGCAGCAAATTCCGCCGGCCTCCGTGCAAGGCGCAGCGCAGCCAAGTCTTCAAGGTGGCTCGCAACTGTCACAAGGTCAGAACGCGAACGCAGGGGCCGCGCGAAAGCCCGTGCGTGTGCCCTTGAAACGACCCGAAGGGCCGCAGCCGCTCCTGCCGCAAGGTACGGGCGGACAAGGCGCTGGAATGGGCGGAGCGCTCGGTGGAGCCGGCGGACTTGGTGGCCCAGCAGGTGGCGGAATCGGCTCGCTCAATCAAGCGCAGCACCTTCTCGGCGGCGAATAAGCCGCATCTCTGGAGACACCGCGAGGCGCGTGCTTCAGAACGTGTAACGAAGCGCGAAGACGCCGTCGATCGCGAGGGGCGTCGTTCCTTGCGACGTCTTCTCGAAGCCGAGCGCATCGCGAACCCCTGCGTGGAGCGCGAACGCCATGTGACGATCGCGCTGATACCATTCGGCACCGAGCCGACCGCCGAGGTACATGCCGAGCGATTCGGCATCGCGGAATCCGAGCACGGCGAGCGAGTTGGTGGGGACGTCGGCTTTGAGCGCGCCCACGGAGCCTTGCACGAAGACGCCCACGCGTGAGGTCGGACGAATCGTGACGCGCAGCCCACCGCCGAACGAATAAATGGGAACGGCGCGCTGCTTCGTTTCGTCCTGCGACTTCGACGTGTCGGTCATTGCGATTTCGCCTTCGGCGAAAGGCATGAGGAAGCGAAAAATTTCGACGCCGGCTTGCATGCGCAAAAGAAGCGCAGGAGGCGCGACTTTTCCGAAATCTCCGACGAATGCGAGGAGACCGATGCTCGACTCCACGACGACGCCGAAGGGGCGCTTCGACGTGCGCAGGCCGTCGGGACTCTCTTCGATGGCATCAGTGTCTTCGGCGGCTTCCGCGGCGAGCGCTTTTCCGTCGATTTTCGCCGCCTCGCCCGTCGCAGGGTCCGTCGTGAGCGAACCCGACGAAGCACCGCCCGCGCTCGGTTCGGCCTTGGGCAACGCTTGCGAGCCCGCTGCGTTCACTTCGTCTTTCGCCTGGGCGACGAGCGGAAGACAGAGCACGAACGACGCAATGAGAGAGGAGCGGCCAGCCTTCACGGAGCGAGCATATCACCGCGGCTTTTCAGGCGGATACGCTAGAAATCGTCGATCTCGTGTATCTTCTCGCGGCTCCTGTGCACGCACTCAGTGACGAAGAGTTCGAGGTTCGCGCGCTCTCGCTTCTGATGAAGCGCGATGAGCGTGCTTTTTCGGAGCTCGTGCGCCGATACGAGCGGCGCGTCTTCTCACTCATCGTCCGCATGATCGGAAACCCCGGCGAAGCCGACGAGCTCACGCAGGAAGTATTTCTCCAGGTTTTCAAGTCGCTCGATTCGTTCCGTGGCGAATCGAAGCTGTCGACGTGGATCTTCCGCATCGCAGTCAACACCTGTAAAAACCGCATCAAGTACCTGCGCGTTCGTCGCGATGGCGAACACGATGCCTTCGACGACGTCGCGGAGCGCTTGCCCGAAGACGCCTCGCCGAAAGCGCAGGGCAACGTCACCCGCCCCGACGTGATGCTCGAACAGAACGAGCTTCGCGAGCTCGTGCGCCAAGCCATCTTGAAGCTCGACGAAGATTTTCGAGAGTGCCTCGTCCTCCGCGACGTCGAAGAGCTCAGCTACGAAGAGATTGGCGCGATCACGGGGCTTGCGGAGGGAACCGTAAAAAGCCGCATTTTCAGAGCACGGCAGATGTTGCGCGAAATGTTGGAGCGGGCGCTCGGGAGAAAAATGCCATGACCGATCGAAAGCTTGAAGACGAAGAGATTCCCGAGGGGGCTCTCGAGGACGACAAAGAAATGCAGAAGCTTCTCGCGAGCGCGATGAGCGATGTCGGCGCGCCCCAGCCGGATCTCGTGAAGCGCGTGCAAACGACGATTCGCAAACGCTCGAAAGGGCGCTTTTTCTCGGATGGATGGAGCACGGCCAATACGCGCGCGAACTACCTCGTGATCGCGCTCACGATGCTGCTCATCGCCGGAGTCTCGTACTTCGTCCTCCACCCCAGTGGGTTTCAGTAACGCAGCGGCTTTTCAGTAACGCTCAGCCTCTTTCGTCGGCCTGCGTGCGATTGGCGGCGCGCCACATCTTCTGTCCGATCCCCGAGAGCCCGTTCGCGCGATCTTGGAGGCCGAACGCCTTGATCACCTCGGCCGCGGCAACGGCGCCCGTCGCGGCTCCGCCTTCCATGTACCCCTGGGCGGCGCGGCTCGTGTGTTCACCTGCAAAATGCACGTTATCTACGCGCTCGCCTTCGGCGCCGGCGAGACTCGTATATTGGCCGACGAGGTACGCCGAGTAGCTGGCTTTGACATGAGGATTCGTGGGCCACGCGGCGCGAAGCACCTTGCCGTTCGTCGCGGCGGCAGCGCCCGCGTACACTTTGTCGAACTGCGCGAGGAACGCGTCGCGATGCGTCGCCGCTTCCCCATTGGCGACATCGAGAGCGTGTGCTCCGCCCGAGAAGTTCGTGATGATGCCGCTCGTGCCGGGTTGGAGACGCGTCGTGTCCCACGTCGATTGATAGCCGAGGTCGACATAGGTTCCGCCGTCGGAGCCTTGCGTGCGCCAGGGACGCGACGAGAATCCCACCATCAGCTTCGTATTCGCGCCGTAACCAATCTGCCGAATCGCTTGCTGCTTGATGTCCGGCAGCTCGAGCCCCGTGAAATCGAGCTCACGCAAGATCGAGAACGGAAGCGCGAGAACGATGCGATCTGCCGTGGCTTCGACCGTTCCTGTGGGCGCGGCGAACGTCGCGCGGATGCGGCCATCGCTCTGCCGCGCGAGAGCGCGAAGGGCGTGCCCTGTCTTGAGAGATGCGGGAGCGAGCTTGCCGACGAGCGCTTGAATGAAGGCGTCGTTGCCGATCTTGGCGTGAAAGCGTTCATCGGACGCGCCGAACATCGAGAATGCCTGGAGATTCGTCCCAATGAGCGTGAGAAAGTTGATCGCATTGCACGCGTCAGGATCGAGGCCGTATTCGATCGTGTACGCCGTTTCCAAGAGCGCGCGCGCTTCTGCACCGATGCCCGCCGACTTCA
>JAHFDV010000009.1:0-15641 GCA_023248815.1 Myxococcales bacterium | reverse complement strand
GCGACATCGCATCGAGCCCGCGCGCGCCGTTGTCGTTTTTGTAAGAGATGTACGAGTCGGGATCTTTGAGGACGAGAAGCGCAGCGTCGATCTTGGGAAGCACCGGCGCGAGGAGCGCGAGCACGTCAGCTTGCGCGTAACGCTTTCCACCGATGTACGCGACGATCTTCTCGAGCGGCTCGTCCTTGGAGTAGTCGAGGAGCTCGATACCGAACTCGGTCGCGAGATCGCGCATCGTCGTATGATCGGTATCGATGAGCTCGCCTCCGAGCTCCGCGTGTAGTCCTTCTGCAAATGTCGTTCGATCGCTCGCGATGCGCCCGCCGAAGCCGTTCGAGGCCTCGTAGACCGTCGCAGTTACGCCGAACTCTGCGAGGCGATGCGCGCAGTGAAGACCAGCGATTCCGCCACCGACGATCATCACCGACTGCGAAGACGGGATCGCCGCATCGCTGCAGCCGGAGAGCGCGGGAGAGCAAACTGCGAGCGGCGTACAGGCGGCGAGAGCCGACGTGGCCGCAGCACCTTGAAGAAAATGACGACGCGAAAAGGAGCGTTTGTCTCGTTCGGCATTTTCGGCGGCTCGAAGAATTTTTTCTTCGGCGGCCGAAGCCGATCCGCGAGCGACGCGAAGTGCGCGGAGGGAACGAACGACGAGATTCATGAGTGGCGAGCGGGCCATGAGTGCGGGCGAGGATATCATTGGGATCGCACGCACGAGGATCCGAAACCACAAGGTGCGCACGCCGCGCGTCGCACCTCACCGCCACGCTCTAAATCTCGCCTTCGAAGGCATCGTTTGGGCGTCTCACACGTCTTACCCGGGATGATCCGATCGCGCCTCGCCTTGGCTCTCTTCTCCGGCGGCACGTTGCTCTTGGGAAGCACGCTGACCATTGGGTGCGGAGGTGGTGAGCGAGCTCGCGCGGTGGACCCGCCCTCGGTCAACGTCGCGACGCAGGGAGAGCGATCCCAGAGTCCTCGCGACGAACGAGAGGAGCTGAAGCGCCTTCTCACGGCGTTCGACGGCGAGACCCATGCGGCGCGAAAAGCGGAGCTCGCTTCGCAGATCGACAAGACAGCGCACCAACGCAACGCGACTGCGACGCGACTCTACTGGTTCACGAACCTCGAAGACGCGAAGGCCGAAGCCAAGCGAACGCATCGCCCCATCCTCTCGCTGCGACTACTCGGACGCCTCGACGAAGAGTACTCATGCGCCAACAGCCGCTTCTTTCGAACGGCGCTCTATCCCAACGCGATCGTCCGCGACGCGATGGAAAAAGACTTCGTCCTCCATTGGTCGACCGAGCGCGCGGCGCCTCTCATGACGATCGATTTTGGCGATGGTCGTGTCGTGAAACGGACCGTGACGGGCAATAGCCTCCACTACGTGCTCGACGAACAGGGGCGTCCCGTCGACGCCATTCCTGGTCTTTATGATCCCGAAGCGTTTCGCCAGCGCCTCGATGCCGCGCGTGACTTGGCAAAGCTCGTCAGCGCGAACGAAGACACGCGCGAAGAGACGCTGAGAGAAGCGCACAAGGCAGAGCTTCGGCGCCTTGCGTCGACCTTCGGCCGCACGGCGTTCAAGGGGCGATCGGTACGCCTCGAAGATCTGCGCCCATTCATCGAAAAGGCGAAAGATCCAAAGCTCGCTGGCAACGACTCGAATGCCGTAAACGCGCCCGCGGCGACGCTCGCAATGCCCGTTGCGGCGACGAAGGCCGTCGTCGAATTCCCGCTCGTTCGCGCGCGCGTCGAGACGGAAGAAGGTCACGCGCTCTTTCTCACGAACTTCTTCACGCAAAAAGGCGAGAGGACGGGCGGCAATATCGTGCTCGACGAACATGCGCTGTTCGCAATGCGTGCAAAATCTCCGCATGATTGGCAGAGCACTGGCGCGCCCGCCCTGGTCGACGACGCGCAGTTCGGCGCGATGATTGCGGCCTTCAAGCGCTCGATGGCGAGCGACACCGCGCGGAATGAATTGTCGCTTCACGCAGAGATTCATCGCTGGTTTGCGGGCGATGAGAAGATCTCCTTCGCGAGCCTCAATGAGCGCGTCTATCGCGAGCTCTTCAAGACGCCTGCGAGCGATCCGTGGCTGGGGCTGATGCCGCCCTTCGCGTATACCGGGATTGAAGACGATGGGTTCGTGTCGTCCCGCTAGGCAACTACTCTCCCAGCCACAATCTCTCCGCCACGTGCTCACGAGCGCACCGATCCTCCTACCAAACGGGGCGCATTTGTTCGTTGATTGAGGGCTCGTGGGATTCGGGGGACTATCATCGAGAGCATGATTCCCCGGCACCTCTTCACTTCTCTCGCGGTTGCGGGCGGGCTTTTGCCTTTGACGCTCGCTCTCGGGTGTGGGGACACTACGGGCGACGGGTCGAAGGTTCGAGAGGACGGTGGCGCATCTTCACTCGATGGCGGTAAGGGCAGCGAGTCCGACAGCGACGGCGGGTCCAATCCTTTTGGGCACGGCGGCGATTACTACAATCCGGACGCAAGCGTGGACTTCGCGAACGTCGACCCAAGCATCGACCCAGGTCCTGATCCCATCTTCACTGCGGATTCCGAGCTTGCGAAAAACGAGACGTATTCTTACGTCTTCACGAAGCCGGGCGATCATACGTTTCCGGCAAATACGTGCGTCTTCCAATTCGACGCGGGTGGAACGAGCTCTCTCCTCAGTGTCCTCTCGCCGATGAAGACGCAGCTCGCTTCGTGCACCGGCATCGCGATCTATCTGACCGCGAACGCTTCGATGCTGAAGGACGCCGACCTCGCGACACTGCAGGTTCTCAACTTGGGTGAAGACAAGGGCGGACTCGCTGCGACCAAGCTCGCGCGGCTTTACGTATACAATCTCAAGAAAATGCAGGGAGGCGTGGAGTGTCTTCCTGAGTCGGGTCTTTCTTGCGCGGGGAAGAAAGACCTCGGCAACCACACTTATCTCTGGGCGAATGGCTGGGCCGGCGGGTGGGTGACCGATCTCGTGATGGACGACCTCGAAGCTGTCCCAGACGGAGCATTCTGCGGCGCCAAGTTCTACACGCTGAGCATGCGCGGCCTGAAGACGGTCGGCAAGATGGGATTCGGCGAGCAGCCGCACGGGCACCTTCGCTACCTCTATCTCCCGAGTGTAACCACCATCGGCGAGCACGCGTTTCGGCGTATCCAGGTATCACCGACGGTCTGGACGAAAGTAGTCCTTCCTCGCGTCACGCGGATCGACAGCTACGCCTTCGATGACAACACGGACCTCGGATACGTCAATGCGCCCGAGCTGAAGACGATCGGCCGAAATGTCTTCAACGACACGGGCAAGCTCATCTCCGTCAACATGCCCAAGCTCGAATCCTTGGAACATGGGACCTTTGGGATAAATTCGTCGACGACGATCCTGAGGTTGCCTTCACTCGTGACGATCATCGGAGACGGCCTCAGCAACATGCAGAAGGTGAAGCTCGTCCATCTTCCCTCGCTGACCACACTCGGGGGTGGGGCACTCGGCGGCGACCCGCAGCTGCAAGCGCTGTTCGTGCCGAAGCTGGCCCTCATGGATGCGAACGCCCTGCAAGGCACGAGCGCTCTAAAGAAACTCAATCTGCCTTCTCCCGACGTAACGCTGAAGAGTGGGGCGCTTTCGAATGCGAGCGTCGAGGAGCTGACGATTGGCGGGCTCAAAAAGACCTTTCAAATTTCGCCGTTTCAGAGCTGCCCGACACTCAAAGCGATTCACTTCGGAGACACGCCGCCCATCCAAACCACGAATGCCGCGTTCGCCGGCTCGAACGCCGCGCTCGTTGGCTACTACACGGGGAGCGATCCCGCGTGGTCGACGTTCACCTTCGGCGGCAACGCCACTGCGAAGCTCGTTAGGGAATAGTACGAGTCTTTTCGAGGATTGCGTCGACGTCGACGTTACTAGAGTTAGTCCATGTCATCGAGACGAGCCTCCCATCCCCAAGTGAACATTCACGATGCGAAGACGACGCTCTCCAAAATCGTCGATGAAGTGGAAGGTGGCGCGACGGTCACCCTTGCTCGAGCGGGAAGGCCGGTGGCGCAGATTGTTCCACTCGAGAAAAAGTCTCGCATCAAGATAAAGTTGAATTTGCAGGCGGAACGAGACCCCAGGAAGTGCATCGACATCGGCTTCGTGCTGCGCGAGCCAACGAACTAGCGTCGCAGCCCATCGGAGAGCACTGCGCGTCGCTCAGAGGCGTCAGTGCGTTTCCGAGCTTGAAACCGCAGCATTTTCCCGCATCGATCAAGTGCACGGTCGGCGCCCTGTTTGACCAGGCCGTGTACATAAACTAGTACTTTGTGTACATGATTAGGCACAAGCACCTGAAGATTGATCAGACGAAGTTGTCGCGCGCGAAGCATCTCGTCGGAGCAAAGACCGAGCAGGAGACCGTCGAGCGAGCTCTCGACATGCTGCTCGGCGAAGAGCCAATTTTGAAGGCGCTGTAGAGTGCTCGCTCCGTTGGCGGCGTCCAAGATCTCTTTTCGAGATGAATCGTGTCGTCTTCGACACGAACGTGCTCGTCGATTGGATCAACTCCGGGCTTCACGAAGCCCAGATTCTCCAACCGGGGCGAGTGCGACTCCTCAGCTCCGTGGTCGAAATGGAATTACGCGCAGGAATCGTTTCCAAAAAGGCACAGCGTGTCGTCAATAGTGTCGTCGCCGCGCACGTAAAGTCGGCCCGAATCCTCTGCCCGACGCCTTCAATCTTTAGAGAAGCCGGTGAGCTTTTGCGGAAACTATCAAAGAAGGGCAGTGAGATTCGCCGAGCATCATTCGTGAATGACGTTCTTCTCGCCGTCTCCGTGCGCTCGATCGGTGCAACGCTTGTCACACGAGACCGCGACTTCGAGCGAATTCAGAATAGCTATAAGTTCTCCGTCGAGTTTCTGAGCTGAGAACCCGGATACGTTGGAATCAAGTTCTCGCTCGCGTCGCCAGTGACAGAGTCACGTCTTCGCGACCTTCGGCGCGCACAACGTTTTCTACGTCGACGGAGTCCAAGCTGGAACCTGGTCCGTCGCGGCCCCCTTCCGGAGAGGCGGCGCTAGTCACCCGCGTCTGGAGCGTGTGGGAAGTAGAGTATGCGAATCACCGCGGTCGACATCGCAGTAAGCGCTCGGCTTCGTGATGTCGCCTGTAGCGCCCGTTTATTCGAGCACCTGCTTCGCGCGCGTTCACGAAACCCAGCGCACTGCTCTGCCCGCGCGCTACGAGACCCAGCGCACTGCTCTGCCCGCGCGCTACGAGACCCAGCGCGCGAGGACGACCGTGATGTTGTCCGGTCCGCCGTTCTCGTTCGCCTTCTCAATCAGACGATTGCTCGCCGCTTGAATATCGGGCGCGCCCGTTACGATCTGGAGCATCTCCGGATCCGTCACGGGGCCCGAGAGGCCGTCCGAACAGAGAAGATAGATGTCGTTCGCGCGAGGTTGCTCGAAGCGCGTATCGACCTTGACGGTGTCTTTCATTCCGAGCGCGCGCACGATGACGTTTTTGTGCGGGAACTTCTCGATCTCCTCGGGCGTCAACTTCTTCATCTTGATGTAGTCGTTGAGGAGCGAGTGATCTTCGGTGAGCTGCTCGATCTTGTTTTCGCGAATGCGATAAACGCGTGAGTCGCCGACGTGCGCAACGTAGACGCCGTCTTGCACGGCGAACATCGTCACGATGGTGGTCCCCATGCCGCGCTGCTTTGCGTCGCGTTGGGCGCTCTCGTAGATGCGGAGATTTGCGAGCTTGATGCCCGTGATGAGGCGGTTCTCTTCGTAGCCCTTCGAACGGTCCATCTTGTAGGGCCACGTTCGCTCGGGATCGTTTTGCGTCGTCGCGAAGAAATCTCGCAAGGAGTCGACTGCCATCTTGCTGGCGACTTCGCCGGAGGCGTGACCGCCCATGCCGTCGGCAACGACGTAGAGGCCGTTCTCTTCCATAATCGAGAAGTTGTCCTCGTTATGGGCGCGCTTCATCCCGACGTTGGTTTGACCCGCTACTTCGATTCGCAAATTCGTGGCCGGGTAGTTCATAGGTGCGTCGCCAGAAACGGTGATGATGCCATGCTCTTTCGTTTTCGAGCAAGATGGTTTGCTCGAAGTGAAGAATGGACTCTTGTAAGAAATCTTCGCTGGTTGTGCGACACGTAAATCGACTCGTTTTCGAGGCGCTCGCGGGGTGAGTCGTCGCCGACCAGCCTACTTCGTCGTTTCAGGAGCGGAGCCGAGCGTCACTGGGATCTCGCGGATGCGGTCCCCCTCGCGCACCGAGAGCTTCACGATGTCGCCCGCGGTATGCGCCGAAAGGAGCTTCGAGAGCGCTTCGGGGCTATCGACGGGCGTTCCGTCGACCGAGAGCACCATCGGCGCTTTTTTCGGATCGGCGTTGGGCTTCAAGCCGGCGCGTTGGGCGGGGCTGCCTGGAGCGACGGCAACGATACGCACGCCGCGCGTTCCCCCGACGAGATCCCCTTCGCCTGCGAGACCGAGCCACGCGGCAGGCGGAGGCGGAAGCGACATCATGAAGGATCGGATGGGCGGAACGCCGAGCGCGACGAATGCCGGCGCGCAAGGCGAAGCGCCGGCCGTCTTGCAGAGACGAACGACGAGGCCAATGAGATCGCCCGCCGGATCGACGATGGGCGCGCCTAGGAGAAGCGCAGGTGGTGGCAGCGCCGGCGTTTTCGGATCCGTGTATCCTACAGGCGGCGCCGACGGAATGAGCGCCACGTCGAACGTCGCGGGAATGCGCTCTCCCGTAGGCTTGCGCACTTCGTTGTCACCGTAAAGCGCTAGGCCCGTGCGCTCGAGCTTCGCGCGCTGAACGAACACGTCGAGACGCTGACGTTTCGGATCCAGCTCGCTCGCGCGAAAGCCGTCTTCTGACTTCTTTGCGGGCGTGAGCAGCGCAAGATCGAGCGCGGGGTCCTTTTGCGTGACCTTCGCGGTGATCGCCGGAGCTTCGCCGACCTTGATGTCGGCCGTTTCTTTTCCGAGGAGCGCAGACAGCGACGTGAGAATTCGTCCGTCGTTGGCAAGCGCTGCGCCGAGCGCGAGCACCTTGCCATCTCGGAGAACGACGACGGGGCTCGCGGGTTCCTTGACGACTCTCGGCTTCACGGGAGGCGCGGGAGCGTCGGTCTGTGCAAACGCCGGCTTCGGGGACTCCGCAACGATGGGAAGGGAAAGGACGGCAAAAGCTAGGGATGCGGTGAAACGGCGCATGCTTTCGAGCATAGAACGCATTTGGAGCGGTGTCGTCTCGCCCCAAGGCTCATTTTGCGGGGGCGAAGGGCGCGCGTCCGAAGATCGCTTTTCCGAGGCGTGGCAGGTGCGCATGAAGGGCGCCTCTTCACGAACGAGCACGCCTTTGGTACGAGTCACTCATGGATCACGCCCCCGTCGACATCGAGCCGAAGACCCCTTGGTGGTTTCCTCTCATCGGGGCGATTCTCCTCCTCGGCGGAACCATCTGGCTCCTCACTTCGGACGACGGCCCGAAGACCGACGCCGCGGCACCGGCAGCGTCCGCAAGCGCGACGCCCTGATTTTTTCGGCGCCGTCTCTCTCGAAGCAGTGATCCAGCCGTGATCATCACGAGGTTCGCTCCGTCTCCCACGGGCGACCTTCATCTCGGCGGCGCGCTCGTCGCGCTCGAGAGCTTTTGGCGTGCGCGAACCCGCGACGGGCGCATCGTTCTTCGCGTCGAAGACATCGACACGCCACGTGTCGTCAAAGAAAGCGAAGCGCGCATCGAAGAAGATCTCGCATGGCTCGGATTTTCGTTCGACGAACGCGTGCGCCAATCGGAGAGAACGGCCGCTTACGAAGCCGCGCTCGCTCGCCTCTCACCTTGGACGTACCCCTGCGATTGTTCGCGCAAAGAGATTGCGAGCATCGCGAGCGCTCCCCATGAAGGAGAGGAGATCGCTTATCCGGGCACATGCCGCGATCGTGATCCTGCTCGCAAAATGAAGCGTTCTCCAGCGATTCGCCTTCGACTTCCCGCGCGCATCGTTTCGTTCGACGACGACTTTGCAGGTCCCATTTCGACGGAGCTCTCGCAATCGGGCGACATCGTTCTCCGACGTGGAGATGGCGTCTTCGCGTATCAGCTCGTGGTCGTCGTCGACGATCTCGCTTCGCACGTCACCGAAGTCGTGCGCGGCGACGATCTACTGTCGTCGACGGCACGGCAGATTTACGTGTTCGAGTGCCTCGGAGCGTCCCCTCCTCGGTATGCGCACGTTCCGATCGTTCGCGATCGAGACGGCGTGCGTCTCGCCAAGCGCACGAGGGGCGCGAGCGTGCGCGAGCTCCGAGAGGGCGGCGTGAGCAAAGAGCGCGTTCTCGGCGAGCTCGCATTTGCTCTCGGGCTCATCGCAAGTGCGCACGCGGTCACGCTCGAGGAGCTACTCGCGCAACGCGAACGCATCGCGAAGCTTCACGCGCTGACGATTCCCGAAGACTTTCTTCACTTGCCGAGCGCGCGCGGAAGATAGACGCGTTTTTCGAAGTACGCGGCGCCGCTTCCGAGCGCTGCGGCGAGGGCGATGACGACGATCCACGAGATCGCTCGTGGAGGCTTTTTGGGACTCGGCGCACGGATCGGCGCTTTTGCACGCGCTTCCGCAGCTTCGGCTTTTCTCCGCGCTTCGGGGATCTCGGCAGCAGTCGTCGAGCCCTCCGGCGCCATGCTCGGAAGCGAGGGCTGCGTGCGGCCTTTCTCGCTCGTGCGATCCCCTGAGGGGACAGAATCTCCGGAACGCGCGGTCTCGGGTTCGAGGTCTTCGTTCGGAAGAAGCTGCTTCACTTCTTCGAGCGACATGCGGAAAGCGGAGGCAGTCGGAAAACGGCGCGTGCGATCTTTCTCGATGGCGCGATGGACGAGATCGGCGAGCGCTTCGGGGATATCGGCGCGGCGCGAACGAACGGGTGGCGGCGCTGCGACCATGTGCGCGGTGAGGAGTGCCAGGGAGGACTCGCCTTCGAAGGGCGTGTGCGCCGTCAGCATTTGATAAAGGATGATCCCCATCGCATAAACGTCGCAGGTGGCGTCGAGATCGTCCCCGCGCGCTTGCTCGGGCGACATGTACTCGGGCGTCCCGAAGAGCATGTTGCCCTTGGTGAGCGCCGTGCCCTGATGATCTTCTCCCGTGACGATCTTCGCGAGCCCGAAGTCGACGACGATCGCGCGCTCGGCGAGCATGATGTTGGCTGGCTTGAGATCGCGATGGATGATCCCCGCTGCATGTACGGTCTCGAGCCCCTTCAAGACGTCGATCGCGATGTCACACGCGCGCGTCATCGCGAGCTGCCCTTCGCGGTCGATGAGCTGATCGAGCGCGAGCCCGTCGATCTTCGTCATCGCCATCCAGAGAGCCGGCGGATCGCGGTCGTCCGTAGGTATCGTTTCACCCCACGCAAGGAGCGGGCAAACGTAGGGACCCGTGATGCGCGAGAGCACTTTTGCTTCGCGGCGAAAACGACCGCGAATCTGTTCGTCGCCGAGAAATTGTGGCTGGAGGACCTTCAGTGCGACTTCGTCGCCTTCGTTGATTCTACGTGCATCATACACACGTCCGGTCGAGCCCTCCCCGAGCACACCGAGGATCTCGAAGTCGTTCGCGAAGATCGTTCCGGCGGCGAGCTTCACGGCTTGGCTCCGCTCGGCGCTTCGTTGGCGGGTGGCGTGCACGCGCGGAGAATCTTCGGGGACGTGTAGACCGGTTCGAGCACTGCTTTCGGATCGACCGCGCGAAAGGCTGCGCAGGTTCGTTCGGCGAGCGAGAAGGCTCCGAGGGAGACATACGCTTCGACGAGCGAAAAGAGCGTGCGCGACGTCTCCTCGGGCAGAAGTCCGCGGAGTGCCAAGATGCGATTGCCGCGCGCGATCGCGGCGACGAAGTCTCCTCGCTTCATTTCGAGCGCCAACGCGCCGACCTCTTTCTCGATGACGGGTCGTGCGTCGCGCTTGTCTTCGAAGCCGAAGGTCGAAGCCTGTTCCTCTAGCTTGGCGACGTTCGTCAGTGGAAGATCCGTGAGCGGGATGAGCACCACGTCTCCGCGCTTGAAGGCGGAGGTCTCGTTGAAGCCGTTGTACGCGTTGATTTCCCAGGCGCGCGTCGCATTCCCGTAGAAGCGCGTCGAGAGCCGGAACACCGTCTCGCCGTCGACCGCGACGACCGTGAGATGATACGGCAAGACGACGCTCTGCCCATCGGCTGGAGGAATCCAGGCAACGGCGTGATTGGCGCGCGCGAGAAGATCTGCACGACGACCGTCTCCGAGCGTGCGGGTCGCGATCGAGTACCAGGTCTCCCCCGGCTCCGCGCGATGCGAGCCGAGGCTCGGGATCTCGAGGCGCATTCCAGGAACGGGCTTGCTGCCTCCTTGGAGATCGAGCCCATTGGCGGCGACGAGCACGACCTCGTACGATGGCGATCCGTAGAACTTGTTCGCGAGCGAAGACAGATTCTCTCCCTCGCGCACGACGTGAGTGAACGCGGACGCGGGTGCCGAGAAAGAGAGCGTCACGAACGCCGCGGCCGAAGTCGCGATGACGACCTTCGCGAGAAGGTTCCGTGTCGTGCGGGCGCACCTCATTGGGCCTTCTCCCCTTTGTCTTCCGCAACAGGACTCTCGGCCGTGCGTGCATCCATCACGTTTTTTCGCGGCGGCACAGCCATCTCGATCTCGAGGAGCTCGGTCTCGCCTGCGCGCACGATGATCTCGCGGCGCACGGGCTCGGCGCTGGGATGCCGAAAAAGAACGTAATGCGTGCCTACTGGGAGATCGATGGGGTTTCCGATCGGCGTCGTGTCGATGTGCCGCCCGTCGATCGCGACCTCTGCCCAAGGCGAAACGAGAACGCGCAGAGCTCCGAAGGCGCCCTCGTCCTTGGCGCGCTGCGGACGAAGTCCATAGAACGCGACGAGCATCAATGCGCTGACGAGCGCGAGCCCAGCTGTGAGTTGCCAGCGACGCCGACGCTCTTCGGGCAACACTTGCAGTGCCTGCGGTGCGGACTCCGGCTCGTCGACGATGCGCGCCGCAAAGAGCGCATGACGAATCGCGCGCGGATCGATCGCGACAGATCCGTGCGCCTGAAGCACGGCCGCGATCTCCTTCGCGGTCGGGCGATCTTGCGGCATGCGCTCGAGGCAACGATGCACGATCGCTTCGAGCCACGGTGGCACTTCCGGTCGAACTTTGCCGAGCGGCGGAATCGGCGAGGGACCACGCGTGCGCTCGGCTTCGCGATCGAAGGGGCGTCGCCCCGCGAGCATCTCGTAGAGACACACGCCGAGGGAGAACACGTCGCTCGAGAACGAAACCTCACCGACGAGCTGCTCGGGCGCGAGATAGGGGGCGCTGCCGCCGTGATCCTTCCGGCGCTTCGATCGCTCGAAGGGGACGGCGTTTCCGAAATCGACGAGGACGACACTTCCGTCTTTTCCGAGAACGACATTCTTCGGCTTCACGTCCGCATGAACCGCATCTTTCGCGTGCACCGCCTCGAGTGCGAGCGCGAGACTTTTGCCGATCTCGATCGCGCTTCCGAGAACGAGCCGCGGCGTCGCCTCGAGCACACGCGCGAGGTTGGGGCCGTCCGCATCTTTCAAGACGACGACGGTGCGTCCGTCGTCTTCGAAGAGATCGATCACGCGAACGACATTCGGATGATCGATCGTGTCGAGGAGGTTCGCTTCGAAGGCGAGCGCTGCTCGCATGGCTTCTGTCGCCGCGGGCAATGCCACGCGGAGAATGACGGCGCGCGCCAGCCGCGGATGAGTCGCACGCACGACGAGCGTGTCGGCGCCGCGCTCGAGCGTCTCGACGATCTCGTATTTTCCGATGCGTGCCAAACGTGTCCTCGTTCGCCTACGTTGCTCTTCGTTTGCTCAGTCGCGCTTTTCGTGGGCGATCAAAGACTCGCCGGTCATCGCCGCCGGCTGGGGGATACCGAGAACCTCGAGCATCGTCGGCGCGACGTCGGCGATCTTGCCGCGCGCTCGCAACGCTCGCTTGTCTTTCGAGACGGCGACGAAAGGCACTGGATTCAACGTGTGGGACGTGTGTGGATGCCCCGAGACCGGGTCGATCATCACTTCGCAGTTCCCGTGATCGGCGGTGATGAAGACGGCTCCACCTTTCTCGAGCGCGGCTTTCGTGATCCGCTCGAGTCCCCGGTCGACCGTCTCGACGGCTTCGATCGCTGCGGGAAGAATGCCCGTGTGGCCGACCATGTCGGGGTTCGCGAAGTTCACGAGGATGAAGTCGAACCGGTCGGATTCGATCGCATTCACGACCGCTTCGGCGACGGCATCTGCGCTCATCTGGGGCTTGAGGTCGTAGGTGGCGACATCCTTGGGACTCGGGATCATCGCGCGCTCTTCGCCTTCGAACGGCGTCTCGCGCCCGCCGTTGAAGAAGTAGGTCACGTGCGCGTACTTCTCGGTCTCGGCGCAGCGAAACTGCGTGAGATGCTTTCGCGCGAGGATCTCGCCGAACGTGTCGGCGTAGGTGTCTTTCGGATAGGCGATGGGGAGCGCGAGCGACGAGTCGTAGGTCGTCATGCAAACGAACTTTGGTACCGCGGCCATCGAAGGCTCCGAGGTCGCCGCGGAGGCGAATGGCGCGTGCGACCCCTCGCGGGCGAACTCAGAAAAATCGTCTTTGGCGAGCGCACGTGTCAGCTCGCGCGCGCGATCGGGCCGGAAGTTGAAGTGGAGAGCGCCGTCACCCTTTCGGACTCCTGCGTAGTCGCCGACGACCGCGGGCTCGACGAACTCGTCCGTCTTCTTTTGGGCGTACGACGCATCGACCGCCGATTGTGCGTTGGGGAACCGCTCGCCTTTCGCCTCGACGATCGCGCGATAGGCGCGCTCGACGCGTTCCCAGCGTTGATCCCGATCCATCGCGTAATAGCGCCCGGAGACGGTGCCGATGATCCCTTTTTTGGTGTCGCCGGAGCCGAGCGCCTTTTCGAGCGTCGCGAGAAATCCCTTTGCCGAGGACTGCGCGGTGTCGCGCCCATCGAGAAACGCGTGAACGACGACGGGGACCGCAAGCGAGTGCGCAACGTCGATGAGAGCGGCGAGGTGCGTCAGCAAACTGTGAACGCCCCCATCGGAGACGAGGCCGAGAAGATGAAGGCGACCGCCATCCTTCTTGATGCCTTCGAGGAGGCCGACGATGACGGGATTTTTCGCGAGGGATCCATCGAAGACGGCGTTGTCGATTTTCGAGATGTCCATCATGGCGATGCGCCCGGCACCGAAGTTCAGGTGGCCGACCTCGCTGTTGCCCATCTGTCCCGGAGGCAGCCCCACGTCTGGACCGCTCGTCCCGATGAGCGTGTGCGGGTACTCCGCCACGAGGCGATCGTAGGTCGGCATGCGCGCGAGACGGATCGCGTTTCCGTCGCGCTCTTGGCGTTCGCCGAAGCCATCGAGAATGACGAGAATGAGGGGACGCGGTGCATTCATTGCGGGGGCGAATGGTACCATCCAAGGGCCACTGCACGCGCGCGCATTCGCTCGTCGTCGTGATACGCTCCTCGGCCTCATGCCGTGGCGCTACGCTCAACTTCGCGGAAATCGTGTCCTCGTGAAGGTAGGTAGCGACGGAGCGCCAGCTGGCCAAGCGGGTCGCGTAGAGATTCGTTACAAGAAGGAAGATCCGCGCGCGTATCGCGCTGCCATCGGAAATCTCGAACTCGAAGAAGGCGCCTGGCTCGAGGATTCCGCCGTCGTCGAAGGGGCGCCCGTCGCCGACAAAGCAGCCACCAAGAGTGCGACGTCGAAGAAGAGCGCGCCGGGGACGACGAGTGGCACGAAGGGCGCGACCACGTTCGACGGAAGCGCAGGATTGCCCGAAAAAGCGTGGATCGCGTACACCGACGGCGCCTGCTCTGGAAATCCGGGGCCCGCGGGCTCGGGGTTCGTCGTGATCTCGCCCGAGGGACGCGCCGTCGAAGGTTACGAATTTTTGGGCACGTCGACGAACAACGTCGCCGAGCTCACGGGCATCTTGCGCGCCGTCGAGATCGTCCCGAAAGAGAGTGGTCCACTCGTCATCTTCACCGACTCGAGCTACGCGATCGGCGTGCTCTCGAAGGGTTGGAAGGCGAAGGTCAACCAGCAGCTCATCGAGACGATCCGCACCGCGCTTCGCGCTCACGGAAAAACGGAGCTGCGTTACGTGCCAGGACACAAGGGCGTTCCACTGAACGAACGCGCCGATGAGCTCGCGCGCGGGGCGATTACGGAGCGCGGAAGCCACATCCCCATCTGGACTGCGTAGATTGCGGCGCGAAGGCGTACCGCGTGCGTGATCGAGAAGTGAAGTTGCTGTAGAAGAGGGCGTGGCGCGCACCTCTATTTTTCGCAGCGGAGCCTACGATGGGCAAGTCGTCCTCATCACGGGTGGAGGAAGCGGCATCGGGCTCGCCATTGCGGAGCTGCTCGGCGGTCTCGGCGCAAAGGTCGCCATCGGTGGGCGCAACGCCGATCGGTTGAAGACGGCGACGGCCCTGCTCAAGGAGCGCGGAGTGGACGACGTGTTCGCGGCCACGTGCGACATCCGCGAGCCCGAGCAGATCGACGTCTTCCTCGATGGTGCGGAGAAGGCTCTCGGTGCCGCGACCATTCTCGTGAACAACGCGGGCGGGCAATTTCCGACGACGGCCGAAAGCGTCTCTCGCAAAGGTTGGGAAGCGGTCATCCGCAACAACTTGAACGGCACGTTCTTCATGACGCAGGCGATCGCGAATCGCACGTTCCTGCCCAAGCGCCGCGGTTCGATCGTCAACATCATCGCCAATGTCGCACGCGGATTTCCCGGAATGGTGCACACGGGCGCGGCGCGCGCCGGAGTCGACAACCTCACGAAGACCCTCGCGATCGAGTGGGCGACGTACAACGTGCGCGTGAATGCGATCGCGCCGGGCATCATTTTGACGTCGGGCACCGAGCAGTATCCGAAGGAGCTCGTCGAAACGAGCCGCCAACGAACGCCGCAAAAGCGCGTTGGGACGGCGGAAGAGGTCGCAGATCTCGTCGGCTATCTCGCCAGCGAAGCGGCGGCCTACGTGACGGGCGAGACTTGGTACATCGATGGCGGCGCGCATCTCTGGGGCGACAACTGGTCGATTCCCGATCGCGCGGCAACGAACCAGGAGTCGGGCGAATAGCGCCGAAGAGACTCGGGATCTGAGCATGACGCAGGCGAATCCACAAAAGTCGTCGCAGGCCTCGGACTGGGATCCGTGGAAGGCACTCGTCACGGCAATCCGTGACTACGTGGGACAGCGCCCGACCTTCATCTCGGTGCTGATTGTGTTTTACATCCTTTGCCTCGCGCTTTTTTTGAGGCATTGGCAAACGAACTTCATCTTCGACGAGCAGGAAGCCCTGCTTGCGAATCCGTACGTGCGCGCCCCCTTGCCTTGGAAGAACGTTCCTTGGGCAGACATTCACGGAACCTGGGCGCATGTCGTCGCGTTCGTTCGCGCACTCAACGCCGACTTCTTGCTGGCGTTCAAACGCGACTTTTGGGGACTTCTTCCGGATCGCAGCATCGGCTCGTATCGTCCCGTTCCGA
>JAHFDV010000495.1 GCA_023248815.1 Myxococcales bacterium | reverse complement strand
CCGAGAAGTCGGGCTCGATAGAGGCCTCGCGTGCATTCAAAGATCGAAGCGAGACCATCCCCGACTTCTGTCCGCCTTTGAACGTGCCGTAGTTTCCATTGGCGAGGCAAATCACTTGTCCCGCTGTCGCCGCTGCGAACTGCGCTGCGAGGTTGGCGGTCGTCGCATTGAGATCGCACGTCGCCGGAAGGGGAGTGAGGGGCCCTGAATCTTTGGTGCCTCCGTCTGGAGTGCCTTGGCCCGTATCCGAAACCCCACCGTCCAAAGTGTCGGGCGGCTCGGAGCCGGTCTCCGCTGCTTCGCCCCCATCGCCCGCCAGTCCACTATCTGATCGCGCGCCACCGTCGGGCACCTCCGGGTCGTCGTTCGCGTCTTGTCCGCACGCGCCGAGAACGATTCCACAGAGGAGAAGAACTTCAGTTCGCATGCGTTGAACCTACGTTCCTCCGGTGGTCCGAGCCACTTACAGTTCCCGCGCGGAAGTAGGCTGCTTCCCTACCTCCGCGCGAACCGTCCTCCCGCTACGAGAAAACGAGCTCGGCCCCCCTGCTTCAGCGGATGCCGACGTCGACACCGTCCGATGCTCCGCCCTTACCTGGCGAGCCGCTCGCAAGCTTGAATCCTGCGTAGCTCGTGAGCGGCCCCACGAACTTGGGGGTGCCGACGACGTTGCCCGCCCCGCTCATGGAGCTCTGCGTGACGTTGTGATCGCCCGTGAAGGGTCCGCCGCTTGCCGATGCGAGAACGTTGTCGCGGATGATCGTCCCGCTCGATACGGGCTGTCCGCTCTTGTTACCGAGATTCAGCGTGCCCGAGGGAACGTTGAATCCACCGACGCCACGACCGAACGTGTTGTGACGAATGATCGAGCCCTTGTCCGAGTAGAGCGTGATGCCGTAGACGACGCCGCCGCCACCCGCGAAGACGTTGTCTTCGATGACGTTCCCTTCGCCGCCATCGGCCTGCATGATGTAAGCGGAGATCTCGCCGTTCTGATTGTGGAAGTAGTTGCCGCGAATGACGGCGCGACGCGCTCCGTAGAACTGAATCGGATCTGCGTGGTTGGCTCCCTTGTCGACGAGGTCCGAGAATTCGTTCTCGAGCACTTGGACATCGTCGCAGTCGGGACGTACGCCGTCGGCATCACCGCCGGGCCCGAAGAGCGAATTTTGAATCGTGATGCCCGAGGGCGACCCAGAGCAGTAGACGGTGATGCGCGCGGGATAGCCATTGGTCGGAGCGTCGATGTTGCTGTGCGTATTTCCATCGAAGAGCACGTTGGCGTTGGCGCTGGACGTCTCGACGACGAAGACCGACGTGAAGGTCGAATTGGAGATCGTGATGTTCTTCGAAGACCCAGAAATGCTTCCGCCAGGAATCGTCACGTTGTCGAGGCGAACATTGTTGGCAGCCGAGAAATCGGGCGAAATCGTCGCCGTGCGACCGCTCGCCGATCGAATCGAGACCATTCCCGACTTCTGTCCTCCCTTGAACGAGCCGTAATTTCCACTCGCGAGGCAGACCACTTGTCCCGCGGTGGCCGCTGCGAACTGCGCTGCGAAGTTGGCGGTCGTCGCGTTGAGATTGCACGTCGTCGGCAGCGGACCCGTGTCGGTCCCCGAGTCTTTCGGTCCGCTGTCGGGCGTGCCCGCATCGGTGGATCCGCTGTCAGGAGCTCCCGTGTCGGGACGGACGCCGCTGTCTTTCACTCCAGCGTCGGCGCTCGCGACTTGACCGAGAGCGGCGAGCTCCGTAATCGACGCCCACTCGTTTTGCGTGTTGCCGTTCACCGTCACCCGCACGTAGCGAGCAGCCGTGCTCGTGAGAGAATACGTCTCGGCAGCCGTTCCCGTGCCGCGGCTTTGCCCCGAGTAGATTTGCTTGAACGATTTCCCGTCCGTCGAGGTCGACACGGTGAAGTTGGCGCGACGTTCGCCTCCTCGATACCACGCAATCGAGATTCCGCAGACCGGTGAAGACGCACCGAGATCGAGCGTGATGAATTGCCCGATACCCAGCGACGACCAACGCGTCGCGAGATTGCGGTCCAACACGTTCGCCGGCACATTTCCGTCGTCGTTGCTGGCACTGACACCCTTCGCCGTGAGAGGCGCGCACTGCGAGAGCGCATCCGTGTCGAGCTCGTCGCCGTCGTGTCGGACGTCCGACGCGGCGTCGTCGTCGGGGCTGCAGGCTGAAGTAATGGCACAGGCGCCGAGAACGATTCCCGAGAGGAGGAGCATTTTGGTTCGCATGCCGATGAACCTACGGTCCAAGAGTCGATCCGGCCCCTTACAGTTCCCGCGCGAATTGCCTATCTCGTCCTATCGCGAGCAATGAAGGCGCTTTAGACGATCAGGGTCACTTCATTCGCTTCGTCTTCGACGAGCGCCTCCCCACCGCGCTCCGCCGTGCGCATCAATCTCCAGATGTGCTTGCCCAGCACGTCGATCTCCGTCGATGCAAATTGCTCGCCGCCGAACGCCTCGATCAGCTCGGTTTGGCGCTCCAAAATGATCGCGTCTTGATTGAACACGCGGAGCGCAAGCGGCTTCACGAAGGGGCGAATCAAAAAATGCGGAAGGCGCGAGCGGAAGCTCACGACGGCATAGATACGCGTATGAAAGTCGTCGAGCGGGGTCGCGATGGAATCGGCGATGAAGTGATTCTCCGTGCCGATCGAGTATTCGACCTGGGCGACCGACGGCATGATGAAGCGGTCGAAGTGCGTGACGATGCCGCCCGAGGGCGAGAGAATTCGCGCGATGAGGCCCGTGGGGCGGGGCTCACCGACGTATTCGGCGATCACGCGGTCTTTTGAACGCTGCACTTTCGCCGTGATGTGAAGGCCACGACTCTCGGAGCGAAAAAGTCCGCGATGCAAAAACGCAGTGTGCGGAACGTCGAGCGCGTTCTCGATCGTCGAGAACATCGTCCCCTTCGCTTCCACGACTTGCGTGACGGTCGAGTAGCCGGCTTTTCCGAGCAGACCGAACTCGTGCGGCTTCTTGTTGGGAACACAATCGGGTTCGGTGGACGCGTAGACCCAAATGAATCCCTGTTGTTCGATCGTCGGAAGCGACAAGGCACGACGAGCCTTCGCTTCGCTTTCACTCGCGAGCGAAGGAATGTGTTTGCACGCCCCCGCGCGATCGAATTGCCAGCCGTGATAAGGGCAGCGCAAATTGCCGTCGTCCGTAACTTGTCCAAGCGAGAGCGGCACATTGCGATGCGGGCAGCGATCGACGAGCGCACCGGCTTTGCCCTCCTTGTCGCGAAAGAGCACGAGCGGCGTCCCATAGAGCTTCGTGGCGAGCGGCTTCGATTTCAGCTCGCTCGACATCGCGGCGATGAACCACTGATCGCGCATCACCGCGACCGAAGCGCGACCGTGCTTCAATTGCACGAGCTGGCTCTTCGGAGCTGCGGCGGCCAGCGCGGATTCGGATTCCACCGAGAGCGACATGGTTCGCACTATACCGCAAACGCTCTAGAATCGGGCTGTGCCGCCTCTCCTCTTTTCGGCGCTTCCTGATCTTGCGCGGAGCGCTCCTTGGCTTTCGCTCGCCGAAACTCCCACCGCTGTGGAGCCGTGCACGGCGCTCTATTCGTGGCTGGGCCGCGGCAACATCTTCATGAAACGCGACGATCAGATCTCGTCGCTCTATGGAGGAAATAAAGTACGGCGTTACGAATATCTCCTCGCCGATGCCAGGGCGAAGGGGGCGAAGCACCTCGTCACGGCGGGAGGCATCGCTTCGACGCAAATGATGGCGACGGCGATTTTCGGGAAGGCGCTCGGCTTCGAGGTGCACGGCGTGCTCTACGGGCAACCCGTGACGAACTTTGCGCGCGAATCGATTCTCGGCTTCGTCGAAGCGGGAGCCGATCTCACTTGGGGCGGCAACTACGTGCTCGCCGCTTTTCGCACCCTTGCACTTCTTCGGCGCTATTCGGACAGCTATCTCATTCTGCCCGGCGCGGGCACGGCCCTCGCAAATCTCGGCTACGTCGATGCGATGCTCGAGCTCGCGCAGCAAGTCGAACGTGGCGAAGCAAAGAGGCCCGACGTGATCGTGCTTCCCGCAGGTTCGTCAGGAACACTTGCGGCGATCGCGCTCGGCGCAGCGTGGCTCGGTTGGAACACCGAAGTCATCGGCGTACGCATCACGACGCCGCTCGGCTGCAACCGCATCACCGTCGATTGGGCGATCGGCAATACGGATCGTTTCATCGAAGAGCGCGACGCACGATGGAAGCCGCAACGACACCGCGTGAACTACTCGATCTACGGTGGCGCGCTTGGGCGAGGGTATGGGTACCCGACCCCGCAGGCCATCGACGGCATCTCCCGTATCGACGAGCTCGTCGGCGCGCCCGGTGAAGTGACCTATACGGGCAAGACGGTTGCCGCACTAAAGACGATCGCGACGAGTGACGCCTACCGCGACAAGACGATTCTCCTTTGGAACACGCTCTCCTCGAAGCGCCCCATTCCGTCTCCAGAAACGAAGCCGCCGGACGATCTCGCGTGGGTCTTTCAAGACCCTACAGTCGC
>JAHFDV010000494.1 GCA_023248815.1 Myxococcales bacterium | reverse complement strand
AATTTATTTACACGCACGTAGGTAAGTGGGGCCACTCAAAGCGCCTCGATTGTAACTTTCTCGATTTCTGCCGAAGATTTTCACATGTGAAGAGCATGTGACTTGACCCCTTCCTACACCCCCGTAAGTTACATCATCGTAAGTAATCGAAACGGTACCGAGATGCGATTGGCAGGTGGAGAGAAGTCGCGCGTTGGAATCTATGGCTGGGGCCTCGTCGCTCCTCGTGCTGGGTCCATTCGCGACTTCGAAGCGCTGCTGCGCTCGCACACGTCCGGGCTGAAGACCGTCACCTCGCCCGAGCTCGGGCAAGATCTCTTTGCCGTCGGTGATCCCGAGTTTTCGATCGATACCTACGCCGACTGGATCACCGAGCGTCACGGTGCCTCTTACTTCACGCGAATGAAGAAGAAGATGGGCGACAACGTGGGCTTCACGGTGGGCGCCGCCATTCAGGCTCTCGAATGCACCCCCGACCTCGAGCAGGTCGTGCGCGACGCCGACGACGCCTGTCATGTCTACGTCGGCTCCGGCGTCGGTGATCTGCGAGAGGTCCACGAAGCGACGCGAACCATCGATCGCGCGACGCGTCGCTGGAATCACTTTTGGGCATCTCGCGATCAGTGCGAAGCGCGCGCAGCGTTCGAGACGTCGGGGGTCGTCCCTGAAGGCGCCCCGCCCCCACCTGCTCCGTCGACGTTGCCCGAAGACTCGATCGAACGCGCGGAAGCCGCAGGCGTTTGGGACGAATACTGGGCGGCGCACTCGAATGCCCTCCGAAGGTTCTTCGAGCGATTTTCTGCGATCGAGAAGCTCGGGCCGACATCGGAGCGCTCCGAGGACGCGCATCTCGACGGGATTCGTCGGCGCGCACGTGAAGAGCGAGCGCTGCTCGCGGAGGTCGGCTGTCCTCAACCTCCTTTCTCTTCCGTCGACGCAAAGCTCATCTGGAATATCCAGAACGCGCCTGCCGCGCAGCTCACGATGCTGCTCGGCATCCATGGCGCAGCGTGGGCTCCCGTCGGCGCGTGTTCGACCTTCGGCATCGCACTGAAGTGCGGGCGCGATGCCATTTTGCGCGGCGAAGCGAAGATGGCCATCATCGGGACCGCCGATCCAAGGCCCGACGCAGCCCTCATCGCTGCCTTCCACGCTGCGCGAGTGATGCCGGGAAGTGGCGAGGTCAACTCGCCCTTCACGTCACTCCGCGGCACTCACCTTTCCGGAGGCTCCTGCATTTGGATCCTGGGTGATGAATCTCACTGCGCAGCACGCGGGCTCCGTCCCGTCGGCGGTTGGGTCGAGGGCATCGGGCTCTCGTCCGACGCGGAGCACATCATCACGCCTTCGCTCTCGGGCCCGAAGCGGGCGATCCGCCGAGCTTTCGACGAGGCGCACGTACGCCCCGACGAGATCGCGCTCTTCGATCTTCATGCGACGGGAACTCCGGGAGATCTGAACGAGCTCGCGCTCGTGCAAGAGTTCGTCTCTTCGAAGACGCGCATCACTGCGCGCAAGGGCCAGCTCGGTCATGGGATGGCGAACTCCGGCGGTTGGGAGCTTACGGCGCTCGCGATGGGTCTCGCGAAATCAGAAGCACTCGGCACGAGCATCGACGCCGCCAAGGTGCATCCGAAGATGTGCGCGAGAGAGAGTCTCGTGTGTGAGACCTCACCGATCACAGGAAGTGTCGGAGCGAAGTTGATGCTGGGCATCGGTGGAATCGCTTCGTGCGTCGTTCTCCGGCGCGACGAGCCATAGGTCCACCTTAGCCCTCTCATTTATGCCTCGCCGAGCGAGCCGCGCGTCTCAGAAATGCGGATCGGGGATCTCGGGCTGCGCATCCGGCGCCTGGTCCGGAAGCGGCACGTCGATCTCGGGCTTCGGCGCCTGTGGCACTTCCACTTCATCGGGCTTTTTTGGCTGCGGATCCGTGCTGGGCGTGACGGGAATCTCGGGCTTCTTTTCGGGTTCGATGCCCGGCATTTCAGGGCGATCCGGGGGGTCTGGTGGCGTCTGCTGAGCGTTCATCCTGAGGTGGGACTGCAAACTGCGCGCCGCGCACCCCTTTGCGCCCGCTCACGATCGGAACGTGCCAAACGGCGTACGCATCGGGATCGAGGATGCTCTCGATGGAGGCGTCGAAGAGAGCGCGCACCTCGCCCTTCTCCAGTCCCGCGTGGAGATCGAGCGCGCCCGTATAACCGTCACGCCACGCGCGAATGATCTCGGCGAAGGTCTCGCGCGAAACGCGCTGCGTATCTACGACGGCGTAGTCGACGGAGAGCTCGACGACCCCGAGCGCTTTCAAGAAGGACCACGTCTTGCGGCCGATGCGCTCATCGGTGCTCGTCGCACGCGAATACGCACGCACGCCGTCCCGCCAGAGCTTCTCGGGATCGATGGCGCGCTCTTGGAAGTGCAGCATGCCGTAGTCCTCGCTGAGGACGTGCAGCCAGCCTCCCTGCTTGCAAACGCGTGCGAGCTCTTCGAGAAGCTTCTCGGCGTGCGGAACCGACTGCGTCACGTGTCGACAGACGACGAGATCGAACGAGCTCTCTTCGAACGCGAGCTCGAACGCATCCCCACGCTCGAACGTGAGGCGATCGGCGAGCTCCGCGTAGCGCTCGCGCGCATAAGCAAGGGGGCCATCGAGAATGTCGACGCCGACGAGACGCGCTTCCGGATAGGACGTCGCGAGCCGCGAAGTGATCTCGCCGCTGCCACAGCCAACGTCGAGAATGCGCGCATTCGGCGCAAGCGCGTAGCGTTCGAATAGTCGCGATTCTTGCGGCCAAATCGCATTCGCTTGCGCCGCGAGATTGCGGATCATCGAGGCATCCGCCATCTGTTCCGCCTGAGGATTTCGGTCCATGCGCATCTTTACCTTCATTGGTGGGTGCGCGCTTCGAATCTTAAAGCGCATCCGCGTGCGAACGATCCCCGCTTGCCTACGATAGAATGAGCGCTTCGGAGGTTCATCTCATGCGAAAGCTCGTTGGTTCAGGATGGTGTGCGGCGGCCTTGCTCGGCGCGCTCGCGTCGACGAACTGTAGTGACGATCCTCCGAGCAAGAATTCAGGAGAGGAGAGCGACGCGAGCGCTAGCGCCGACGTCCCGAGGCCCGAAGACGGTCAGACGAGTCTGCCGGATGGATCGGCCGAGAACGATGCGTCCGCGGAAGTGGGCTCCGATGCTGCCGTCGCCGATCCCTGCGGCACCGCGGCATTCTGCGAAAAGTTCGATGGCTACGCGAGCGTGACGAACATCGTGGACGCGCAGAAGTTCGGCCCGTGGCGCGCCGTATTGAAGGCCGGCTCGACGATGAAGCTCGATGGCACGCACAAGGTCTCCGGGGGCAACGCGCTCCACATGCACATCGACACCAAGGTGACGGCAGGTGGACGCCTCTTCGCAGAAGGTGCGCAGCCGATTTTCGCGAGCAAACCGACGCACGTGTACGGCCGTTTGATGATGTACATCGATCCGAACGGCCCGAGCGAGCACTGGACGTTCTTCGGCGTGAACGGTACCGCCGACCCCGCTTCGCCTGCCGCGGGACGCAACGCATCGTTCTTGTTGAGCTCGTTGCCTCGCAAGAACGTGAACACCTTCAGCTTCGTCTACGGGCTCTCGCCGGTAAAGAACGGCGACGGCGGGCACGACTGCTCGACGCAGAGCGTGACCCCGATGCCGAGCGCCAAGTGGACGTGCGTGGCTTTCGATCTCGATTCCGTTGCGCGAAAACTGCGGATGTACGAAGACGCCGTCACCGCGCCGATTGTCTCCGTAGACGAGCACGGAACGGGATGCGTGAAGCCGACCGCCGTCGATTCACCGTGGTACGGCCCCGTCGTGAACCAGCTCTATGTCGGCGCGTATAGCTTCCACGACATGGTGTCACCGCTCGACGTCTGGATCGACGACGTCGTGATGGATACGAAGCCGGTGAGCTGTCCGGCGCCGTGACCTACCCCCTCGAGCCTCGAGCTCGAACCCCGATCTCACGCGAAGACGGAAGGCCGCAATGAACGCGCGGCCGGTCCCCAAAGAACCTGCGTTCGCGCTAACCTATTTGGACCTCCACCGGTCCAAGCAACATGTCTTCCCTTCGCACCAGTAACCTCGCGCGACTCGATCACGGCATTTACGACGTGCTCGTCATCGGAGGCGGCATCAACGGCGCAGTGGCCGCGGCGTGTACGGCAGCGCGCGGTCTCAAGCTCGCGTTGATCGACCGCGGAGACTTCGCGGGATTCACGAGCCAGCAGTCTTCGAATCTTGCGTGGGGCGGCATCAAGTACATGGAGACCTTCGAGATGGGTCTCGTGGCGAAGCTCTGCGCTTCGCGAAACAAGCTCATCCGTTCGTATCCATCGACCGTGAAAGAGATTCGGTTTTTCACGACGCACACGAAGGGCTTTCGTCATGGCCTTTGGAAGCTCGTGCTCGGAACCTGGCTCTACTGGCTTCTCGGACGGTTTTTCACGAAGACGCCGCGCCTCCTGACCCTCGCCGACATGGCCAAAGAGGAGCCCGTCGTGAAGCTCGACGAGGCGGA
>JAHFDV010000493.1 GCA_023248815.1 Myxococcales bacterium | reverse complement strand
GTCCCCGACCTCGTCACGGAAGCGCTCGATGACGATGCGCTTGTGGGTCGGCACCGGAACGCCCGTCGCCACTTGACTGCGAACGTACGCGAGCCCTTCCGTTGCCGACCGCTTGTCTGCGCGGAAGTCTTCGACGAGCGTTTTTTCGGCGTCGGCCTTTTTCCTCTTCGCCAAAATCTCGCGGAGCTCGCCGATCGCCGTCCCGAAGTGCTTCGAGCGCCCGAGGTTGTCACCATGCCAAAAGGGCATTTTTCCGGGCTCGCCGGGAGCTGGCGAAACGAGCACGCGGTCGAAGTCGATCTTCTCCGCACGCCAAGAAGAAGCCCCGAGAAGGAACACCTCTCCGGCACGAAGCTCGAACACCATCTCTTCGTCGAGCTCGCCGACGCGTCGCCCAGACTTTCCGCCTTCACCTGCGAGGAAGACACCGTAGAGACCGCGATCGGGAATGGTGCCGGCATTCGAGAGCACGAGTTTGTGCGATCCTGGCTTGGCGCTCAGAAGGCCCGTCGTGCGATCCCAAACGATGCGCGGACGAAACTCCCTAAATGCCGTGGACGGATAGCGGCCCGAGAGCATGTCGAGAATGTTCTCGAAGAGATCGCGCGTGAGATCGTGAAACGCGCTCGTCTGCCGGACCTGCGTGTAGAGGTCTTCCATCTTCATCGGCTCGAGCGACACCATCGCGACGACCTGCTGCGCGAGCACGTCGAGCGGATTTTTCAGCGGGCGCGTCTCTTCGATGTCGCCGCGATCGATACAGCGCGCTGCCGCGAGGCACGTGAGGAGATCGCCCTGATGCTTCGCCATGAGAATACCGCGCGGCGTTCCTCCGACGAAGTGCGCCGCGCGACCGATACGCTGCACGCCCGAGGCGATGGTCGAGGGCGCTTCGATCTGGATGACCATGTCGACGGTCGCCATGTCGATGCCGAGCTCGAGGGAGCTCGTGGCGACGAGCGCGCGCAGGTTGCCTTCTTTGAGACGATCTTCGATCTCACGACGCTTTCCGTGGGCGAGCGATCCGTGATGGGCGAGCGCGACTTCGGTCTCTGCGAGCTCGTTCAGCGCCGAGGCAAGACGCTCGGCGAGCCTTCGCGAATTCACGAAGACGAGCGTCGTGCGATAGCGTTCGATTTCCGCGAGAAGCTCGCGATGAATCGCGGGCCACGCGGTCGGCGTGAGGCCGATGTCGTCCTCTTCTTTCGGCTCCGGAAATCGCACTTCGACCGAGAGAAAGCGCTTCTTCGAGGCGTCGACGATGTCGATGTCACGCTTCTCTCCAGTAGACTCGTATCCCCCGAGATAATCCGCCACGACCTCGAGCGGACGTTGCGTCGCCGACAGCCCCACGCGCTGCAAGGGCGGGAGTTTTGGGTTGCGTATTTGTTCGAGACGCTCGAGCGATACCGAAAGATGGGCTCCGCGCTTGGTCGGTGCGAGCTGATGAATTTCGTCGATGATGAGCGTCTCGACCTCGCGGAGCATCTCGCGCGCGTTCGACGTGAGAAGGAGAAACAGCGACTCCGGCGTCGTGATCAAGATCTCGGGAGGATGACGACGCATTCCCGAACGCTCTTTTTGCGTCGTGTCTCCCGTGCGCACGCCGACCCCGGGCATGTGGAACGGTCGCCCCATCTCTTCGGCGATGCGCTGGATGCCGATGAGCGGCGCCGTGAGATTTTTCGCGATGTCGATACCGAGCGCCTTCAACGGCGAGATGTAGAGAATGCGAACGGCGCTCTCGGTGTGAGCGGCGCCTGCGGGTGCAGAGAGCGCGGTTTTCTTTCGACGCGTCGCAGCTCCAGCTTTCTGGCTTTTTTGCGCTCGAAGCAGCGGAGCGGGGCGCGGAGTGAACGCGACGCGATCGATGGCGTGAAGAAATGCCGCCAGCGTCTTTCCCGATCCCGTCGGTGCGGATAGGAGCGCGTGCTTTCCTTCGACGAGGAGGGGCCATGCGGCGCGCTGCACGTCGGTCGGTGTGCCCAGCGCCTGCTCGAACCAGCGATTCGTCGGCTCGGAAAAAGGAAGGGCCCAGGCAACGGGTTCTAAAACGGCGTCTTTTGGCGCTGATGGTCGCTTCGCCTTTGCCCCCTCTTTTTTGGCTCCGCGCGTTGCCATGAACCCCAAAACGTAGTGCCTCCCCGCTCGATAAGCGAGGCATCGACCGTCGAAAAAGCCCCCCGCGGCGCGCGATCAGTGGCCTGCGAGCACGCCCGCCATCACCAACTTGGCGACGTAGACGAAGACGACGATTCCGGCGACGTCGACGAGGCTCGCGATGAAGGGCGTCGAGCTCGTCGCGGGGTCGAGTCCGGCGCGTTTGATGATGAGCGGCAACATCGATCCGACGGTGCAGCCCGTCGTGACGATACCGACCAGCGTCAAGCCGACAGTGAGCGCGAACGCAGGGCCATCCCCCATCAGAAGCACGCGGAAAAATCCCACGAATCCCAAAGCCAGTCCCAAGGCGATTCCGAGGGAGAACTCTTTGATGAGAACCCTCCACCAATCGCTCGTCTTGATCTCGCCGACGGCGAGGCCACGGATGACGAGGGTCGAAGATTGCGAGCCGGAGTTGCCGCCCGCGCTGATGAGCAAAGGAACGTAGTAGGCCGCGCCGCGAATCGCCTCGAACACGCTGTCGTAGTGACGAAGCGCGGTCTGCGTGAAGAACTCTCCGATGAAGAGCGCGAAGAGCCAACCGCCACGCTTCTTCAAGAACTCGACGAAGCCCGTCTTGAAGTAGCCGGCTTCGAGCGGAGCAACGGCGCCGAGCTTCTGGAAGTCCTCGGTTTGCTCCTGCGTGAGAACGTCGATGATGTCGTCGATCGTGATGACGCCGAGGATGATCCCCGTCTCGTCGAGCACGGGGATGACGTTGAGGTCGTATTTCGCCATGCGGCGCGCGACTTCTTCTTGGTCGAGGTCGGGCGGGACGCTGATGATGCTCGTGTTGATGAGCTCGCTCAACGGTTGGAACGGCGGCGCCATGATGAGCTGACGCAAGGACACGATGCCCTCGAGACGACCGCGTTCCGTCATCGCGTAGACGTTGTAGACGGGCGTCTTGTGCTCGAGGCCGTAGGCCTTGATCTCGGTGATCGCCTGCTCGACGGTCATCGTCGGGGACACCTCGACGTAGCTCGTCGTCATGAGGTGGGCGGCCGATGTCGGCGGATACTTGTCGATCTCGCGAATTTCTTCGGCGGCTTGCGGATCGACCTTCTCGAGATCCGAAAGAATCTTCTCGCCGAGCTCGTCGGGAAGAACGCTGAAAAGGTCGGCGCGATCGTCCGGCGCCATCTCGCTGGCGATCTGCACGACGGATTCGGGCGCGAGCCTCTCGAGAAGCTCTTCTTGCTCCGGCGCTTCGAGGCGCTCGAAAATCGCACCGGCGTCTTCGACCGGCATGCGTTCGAGGAGGTCCGCCGCTTCTTCCGGCTCGAGCGTCGAGAAAATATCCGCGAGATCTTCGACGTGAATGTCCTTGAGGAGCTCCGGAATCTCTTCCGGCGCCTCCCGTAGAACTCGCTTGATCTCTTCGGTACTCGGCCGCATTGGCTACCCTTTTACGCGCGCGGACGGTGCTCCTGGCGCTCTAGGGTGTCAACGCTTTTTGCCGGTATCTTTCGAGTAACCCCAGTCCTTCAGCATGCGCTGCATCTCCTCGCCGCCGCGCGTGTCGGTCTCTTCGGGATTCTCGGTGTCGCTCCCCTTGAAGACGACGAATAGGCCGAGCTCGCGATTGGGCATGAAGGTCGGGAGCCGGAACGCACGAACGAGATTTCGTTTCGAAGCCGAATCGATTCCGTCCTCGATTTCGGGCGCCGCGAGGCCGTAGGGCCCCGCAAAGAAGTTCTTCTTCGAGAGCGCCACGTCGTCGAGAAACCACTCCCAGCGAAGGTTCGCGTCGGGGGGAGACACCGTGAGGTCGAATCCAACGGCATCGTCTTCCCCGAGGGACATTCCCACTTCGAGCAAGGCGGGCTCGGTGCGATACGCTTCGCGCGGAATGCCGATGGGGGTCACGCTGAAGGCGCCGGTCGCCGCCGTGATCTTTCCAGAGAGGCGATGTGCTTTGCCGCCAGGCGCGATCCGAATCTGGAGCAGTGTCTCTCCCGGAGCTCCACCTGCCGTCGGGTCCGCGGTCTTCGCGGCGGTAATTGCCGCAGCCGCTTCGGGACCGAGATGCGCGCGCAACGAGCGAACGACCTCGGGGCGCGCCTTCGCGATGTTGAAGCGCTCACCGGGATCCTCTTCGAGGTCGAAGAGCTCTTCGGTGCGTGTCTCTTCTTCTTCTCCGTGAGTGATGACTTGAGCTGCACCTTCGCGTACGAGCAACCGATAGCGGCCATCGAATACCGCACGCATGCCTCGCCCCTCCGAGATCACGAGACGCTGATCTTCGTTTCCCCCGCGCACGAGCGGCAGGAGCGATTTTCCCGAGTGCTTCGCGTTCGGCGCAAGGCCTTCGATCTCCAAGAGGGTCGGTGCAAGGTCGACGTTGCGAACGAGCGACTTCACTTCCGTTCCCTTTGGAAGGACCGAAGGGAGCGAGAGC
>JAHFDV010000492.1 GCA_023248815.1 Myxococcales bacterium | reverse complement strand
GATGGCGGCACCCTCCGCAACGTCTGCCGAGATGCGCACGTGACGCGTCGTGACGTCGACGGTGGCGAGCGCGACCGTTTCCTCGACGAGCTTTTTCAAGTCGAACGTCGTCGGCTCGGGGACGTGCGGCCTGGCGAGATCGAGCATGTCGCGCACGAGATCGTCGAGGCGCTTCGACTCGCGCGTGACGATCGAGAGAAGCGTGCGCTCTTCATCGGTGAGCCTCGTCGACTCCTGCAAGAGGTCGACGGAGCCGCGAATCGAACCCAATGGATTGCGGATCTCGTGCGCGAGCCAAGCCGAGATGCGTCCGAGCTCGGCGAGTCGTTCTGCGCGATCCGCGCGCTCTTCGGCCTGGATGAGCGCTCCGCCCGTGACGCGAAGGCGCTCGGCGAGATACGCCGAGAGACCACCGACGAGCGCGATGCCGAACGAGCTCAATAGAAACGGGAACGTGATCGCCGAGAAGCTCGTGCCGTAAGCAACGAGCGCCTGATCTGGCGGCGGCGAGACGAAGTGCGTCGCGAAGCCGACGCAGAGGAGGGCGTAGCAGCTGAGACCGAATCCTACGGCGAGGAGCGCGCCGCGAAGGCCGATGAGAATTGCGCCCGTGAGACATCCGAGTGCGTACACCGAGGTCGCGCCGCTGGAAGCGCCGCCAGAGATGTAGACGAGCGCAGTGGCCGTCAGCTGATCGGCGATGATCTGCGTCGTCGCCACGGCCGGCAAATATCGCCCGCTTCGCAGCGCGACCGCATAGAGCAGGGCGAGGACATACGTCGCGGAGAGCACGTAGGTGAGCCACGTCCCGCTGAACGTGTGCGCGCTGATGCTGCCTTCGAGATAGAAGAAGCCGAAGAAGAGAAAGAGGAGCGTCGCGAAGAGGAGACGAAGCCCCGTGACCCACTTCAGCCGCGAGGCGAGGGGGCGTTCCACCCCCGTGGGCGCGCGATCGGGAGCGAGACCTTTAGGAGCGTTCACGAGTCGTCACGAGGCTCGCGTTTCAATCCGCGTTGGCAAGCGTCAATCGGACTTGATCGCGCCGGCCATCGAGAAGATGGGGAGGTACATTGCGATGAGCACGACACCGACCGTCCCGCCGAGGAGAACCATCATCGCGGGCTCGATGAGCTTCGTGAGCGAACCGACGGCGACATCGACTACGTCTTCGTAGAAATCGGCAATCTTGCTGAGCATCGCGTCGAGCGCGCCCGTTTGCTCGCCGACGCCGACCATCTGGACGACCATCGGGGGGAAGATGTTCGTTTCGAGAAGCGGGCCGGCCATGTTTTGGCCCTCGCTGATCTTCGTGCGCGTCTTCTGAATCGCCTGCTCGACGACGACGTTACCGGCGGTCTTCGCGACGATGTCGAGCGCGTCGAGGATGGGAACACCGGAGTTGAGCAGTGTGCCGAGCGTACGCGTGAAGCGCGCCACCGCGACTTTGCGAAGAAGCGGACCGAAGACGGGCACGCGCAACGCGATCGTATGGATCATGAACTTGCCGCGCGGCTGCCGGTACCACCAGACGAGCGCCCAGATCGACGCGACGCTGATGAGGAAGATGAGCGGGAAGTATTGGCGGAAGAGCTCCGAGGCGGTGATGACCATCTCGGTGAGCGCGGGGAGACTCGCTTTGCCTTGGCTGAGATCCTTGAAGACGACCTTGAACGACGGAATGACGTATCCGAGAAGGACGCCGAGAACGCCGACGAAGATGACGAGAACGACGCTCGGATAGATCATCGCGCCCTTCACCTGGCGGCGGAGCGCTTGCGACTTTTCGGCGTACTGCGCGAGGCGCTGCAGAACGGTGTCGAGAATACCGCCGGCTTCACCGGCCTGAACGAGGTTCGTATAGAGGTCGTCGAAGACCTTCGGATGCTTGCGCAAGGCATCGCTCAGCGTCATGCCGGACTCGACGCCGCTTTTGACGTCCTTGAGAACGTTTGCGAAGAACTTGTTCTCGGTCTGGCTTCCCAGGATATCCAGACACTGGACGATCGGGAGACCCGCGTTGATCATGGTCGAGAAGAGGCGAGTAAACGTGACGATGTCCTGGAGACCGACTCCAGATCCGATCGTGATGTTGAACTCCTTCGCCTTCTTTTTGACCTTCGTCGGCGACAACGCCTGCGAACGGAGCCGCTCTTCGACAGCAGCTTCGCTGTCCGCCTCCATCACACCCTTACGAGATTCGCCGGCGCGACCGCGTGCTTCCCAAACGAATTCCGCCATGTCGTGCGATCGTAGCCTTCTCTTGGGCTCGTGGTCAAAAGTGAGGCGAAATGTCGGCGCGTAGCGCACTTGATGCGCTTGCCGAAGCGTTAGTCACCGAAGGCGTTGCGCCGACGGTTGCGCTTGGTTTTGCGCGAAAAGAGGGCTCTCTTTGGCGCACTTATACAGGCGGCGACCGCGCGCGTATCTTCGACCTCGCGAGTCTCACGAAGCCAATGACGGCGGTCGCCCTCCAGCGCACGGGGCTTCGCGCGGAGCCACTCGGCGAATTGCTCGAAGAAGCGCGCGGCACGAAGATCGAACGCGCGCCGCTCGAGCTCGCGCTTGCGCATCGAATCGGCCTCGACGCGCACGTCCCGCTCTTTCTTCGCGATTTGCTGGAACCGCGTGCAGCGCTCGAGATCGTCGCGCGCTCCACTCGTGCCGGATGCGACGGTGTACTTCCAAACGGAGGACATCCTCCGCTCTACAGCGATCTCGGATACATTCTCGCTGGAGTTGCGCTTGCGAGGCATGCGGGGGTCGTGGACGCAGGAGCGGCGATCGACCGCCTCGTCGTCGCGCCACTCTCTCTCGAAGAAGAATTGGGCACGGCCCGAGAATTCACGGCGAAAATAGGCGCGGCTTTTCACGAGCGCGTCGTTCCCACCGAGACCGTCGCTTGGCGCGGTGGAACGGTGCGCGGCGTCGTCCACGACGAGAACGCGTGGGTGCTCACGAAAGACGGAGGCTCGGGGCACGCGGGAATGTTCGGGACGATCGAAGGCGTGCTGAGGTTCGCGACGCACGTTCTCGACGAACGCGAGCGCTATGCTTGGCTCATCGAGCGTCGCCCTGGCGGAACGCTGCGCGCAGGTTTCGACGGCAAGAGCGCAGAGGGATCGAGCGCCGGCTCACTTCTCTCGAACGACGCCTTCGGTCACCTCGGCTTCACGGGGACGAGCTTTTGGATCGATCCCGATGCGGAGATCGTCGTCTCGCTCCTCACGAACCGCGTGCATCCCAGGCGCGACAATGCGCGCATCAAAGAAGCGCGGCCGAGAACGCACGACGCCCTTTTTGCTCTGGCGAGAGAGAAGGGCGCTTCCGAGCCAACCTTTTGATCCAATCGCGTGATCCAGGGCGCGTTGCAATTCGCAGCCAATGACGACTTAATGAATAATATCGGCAGATTTTAAGATGTAGGTGTTGGTACGCAGGTTGCTAAGCGGAAGGTATCCCATGACCTCCCTCAAGCTTCTCACTGCGTCGGCCCTCTCCCTTTCGTTCGCGATGCTCGCGTGTTCGAGCGCGCCCACGGAAACGGAATCGAACGTTCCTGGTGCTTCGACGGACCCTATCGTCGACGTCAATCACTCTGACGTGAAGCGTCAGTCGATCGGCAATTGCTGGATCTACGCGACGGTCGGCTGGGCGGAGTCGCTGAACAAGAGCGCGACGGGCGATCGCACGGGACTCAATCTCTCCGAGTCGTGGGTCACCTACTGGCATTGGTTCGATTCGATCGCGAACGGCGAAGTCCGAACGGAGCTCGAGACGGGCGGCCATTTCGGGGAAGCCACGCGTCTCATGCAGCGCTACGGCATCGTCCTCGAGAAGGACTTCATCGCCGGCGAAGAGCGCCTCGAGATGAGCGCCCGCCAAGACATCGCTCTCAAGGCGATTAACGTCTCGCTCAAGACCGGCGCGCTTTCGACGCAATCGGCACGACGCGATCGTGAGCTCGTGCGCGCAGAGCTCGACAAAGCGTGGCAGCTCAGCGCCAACGTCGTCGGCTACATCGACGAAGTATTCGGTTCGGACGTGAGCAAGACGCTCGATCGCTCGGCGCGCGCCGGCGGAACGCCCATCCTGACGCCCAAGCGCATTCCCGTGATCGCGCCGGATCCCAAGACACACAAGCCCGTCAAGGTGACGCTCGACGACGTCATGGGCCAGCGCAGCAGCAGCTACTCGCCCGCATCCGGGAAGTACGCCTGGCAGAACGAAAACTATCCCAGCGACCCCGAGTACCGTCGCGAGTTCATGCAGCGCGTGCAACGCGCGCTTCACGATCGCCAGCCGGTCGTCATGTCCTGGTTCGTCGACTTCAACGCGATGACGGCAGGCGGTAAATTCGAAGCGCCTCCCGCAGTACCAGGCCATCAAGGCGGTCACATGGTGTCGATGGAAGACTACCAAGCCGAGGTTCCAGGCTTTGGGCTCCTCGAAGCGGGCAAGACCGTCACCGATCCGAAGATTCTCGAAGCCGCCCTCTCCGACGACACGAAGATCGAGTTCATCCGCATCAAGAATTCGTGGGGAAATTCGCGACTCGATCGCAACTTCACGA
>JAHFDV010000131.1:11835-12257 GCA_023248815.1 Myxococcales bacterium | reverse complement strand
CGGCGCATCGAAGCGCTGAAGCCCGATTTGCTGGTGAGTTGGTTTTGGACGAAGCGCATTCCGAAGGCGGTGCTCGCATTGCCGAAAAAAGGCGCCTTCGGCGTACACCCTTCGCTCCTTCCTCGTCATCGCGGTCCCGACCCGTACTATTGGACGATTCTCGATGGCGACCCAGTGACGGGAGTGACTGCGCATCTCCTCGATCCTGAATACGACACGGGCGCGATCCTCGAAAAAAAGACGCTCGGGGTCGATCCTTCGTGGACCGCGTGGACGCTCGCAAAGAAGCTCGATCGCCCTTCGCTGGCGCTCCTACGCAAAATCGTGAAAGACGCGCAGGGGCTCGAGCGGCTCGTGGGAACGGCGCAAAACGAAAGCGAGGCAACGGAGGCTCCGGCGCCGAGCGAAGACGATCTCGCGCT
>JAHFDV010000131.1:3429-11825 GCA_023248815.1 Myxococcales bacterium | reverse complement strand
GCCCACCGAGAACGTGCTGAGGCAGATTCGCGCCGCGAGCCCCGACCCTGGAGCGCACACGTGGTTTGGCGAAACGCTCGTCACGATCACGAAAGCCGCGGCGACGACGAAGGCTCCGCGCGCACTCGAGCCAGGCGAAGCCCATGCCGTGAAAGATAGCGTCGTCGTGAAAACGAAGGACGGAGGCGTGGTCATCGAAGCGGGACGCGACGCCGACGATCAAGAGCTCTCGAAAGAAGAGTTCCGCGCGCTGCTTACGCCGTAGAACTAGGGCTCTTGCGCACGAACATCGCGCGCAATCTATCGCCTCGCGTCGCGAGCAAGATCGTCAGAAGGAATCCGAGGATGGTCAACGTAATGCCAATCGCAATGCGGGCGGGGCGGTAGCGAACATTCAGGCGATGTCGACCTTCCGGCACGTCGATCGCGAGCTGTTTGCCTTGGGGAACCACCACACCGACATCGCTCGACCAATTACGGTCGTAGTTGGAGTTCAAAAGGACGCGTCCAGCGTGCGCGGCATCGACGTCGATCGTGAACGTATTGGCGGTGCGATTCGCGACCTCGACGACGATGTTTGCGTCGATCGCTCGCGCTTGAGGGACGTCACCGGACCAGAGCTTGGCACCGGAGAGATCGCCCCAATCTTCGAAACAAGCCGCCGAGCCGCGGTTCTGCGCGATGAGCTCGAGGGGACCCGGCAGTGCAGGGCCGTCGAGATAGAAGCGCGCCACGGGAGCAGGTCTCGCCGCCGGTGTCGGCGTCACGAACCGGCTTTGGATCCAGGGAAGGGGAGTGAGCAGGAGATCTCCGACGCCGAGCATCGCAACGACGAAGACAGCGCGCGAAAGAGCTAGTCGCCGCGCGGTGCCGCTCGCGAGGCTTTCGAAAAATTCCGTCGCGCGATCGACACCGATGCCCGCGAAGGCTGCGACGAAGAGCGTCACCGATGCGACGAAGCGCGACGGCACGCGCATCTCTTTGAACGGAAAAATATGGCCTTTGAGGACGCTCCATGGAGCCCACTCCGCGAAGTGTCCCCACATGAGCAAGGTCGTGAGAACGAAGAGCGGGAGTAACCAAAGACGCGCGCGCCCAACGAAGAGAAGTCCCAGGAAGAAGAAGGCAATCACCGTCGGCCCGACGAACGCGCCGTACTCCGGCCACACATACGCTTGCCCTGGTACGGGCCACTCGTGCGTACGAGCGAGAAACATCTCGGTGACGAGGTGGAGATTGAGCGTGTCGTGCTCGGGTCCGAGCCCGCGAGGGCGTGCGGCGAATTGCGCCAAGAGCGGCAAGAGCTTCGCGGCGCCGACGAGAAAGGCGATGACCCCGACGATGGCTCCGCTCCGAAGGATACCGAGAGCGCGTTTCTTCGAAAAAATGCGCGTCAACGTCTCTGCGCCGAGCAAGAGAAGAAGATGCGGAAGCGGATACGTCGATGCGCCGAGAAGCATCCATCCGAGAAGAAACCCCAAGAGCGAGGCGCGGCGAATCGAAAGCTCGCTGGTGCGCCAGAGATAGAGCGCGAGCGGGAAGAACTCGAAGCCGACGAACGACGCGTGGCCTCCCGAATAGTGCTGCCAATGAAACCCCGAAAACGCGAAGGCCGCGCTGCCGAGCAAACTTCCCGCGTAGCCCAGCGAAAGCACTCTCCGCGTGAGAAGCCACATTCCGAAAAAGCCGATCGCGGAATGAATGACGTACCAAGCGTCGAGCGCGAAGTTCGATCCGAAGAGCAAGAGAAGCTCGGCGAGCGGTGAGGTCGCGAGCCCTTGCGGATTGTCCCAGAGAGGAACGCCGCCACATTCGTACGGGTTCCAAAAGGGAAGCTCGTGGTGAAAGCGCAGGCTCATGCGCGTCGCTTCGAGCGAGCGATAGAAATAGAAGCCGTCTCCGCCTTGATGCAGCGGAAACGCCTGAATCATCCCCCACCATGCGGCGATGCTCAGTGCGAGCGAGGCCGCCGCAAGACCCAAGAGTGAAACGCGCGCGCTCTTCATGGAAAGCATCGCGGGACGGTGTTCTCGCCTAGGACGCTCAGTCCCCGAGACGCGTGCCGATGGGCTCACCCGAAACGACGCGCTTGATGTTGCCGTGCTCGGCGAGCTTGAAGACGCGAATCGGAAGCTTGTTGTCGCGGCAGAGCGTGATCGCCGTCGAGTCCATCACGCCGATGCGATCGGCGAGAAAGCGATCGTAGGTCATGGAGTCGTACATCTTCGCGTCCGAGAAGCGGACCGGATCTTTGTCGTAGATGCCTTCGACCTTGGTCGCCTTGAAGAGCACTTCGGCGTGGATTTCCATCGCACGGAGCGCAGCCGCGGTGTCCGTCGAGAAGTACGGATTGCCCGTTCCTGCGGCGAAGATCACGACGCGCCCTTTCTCGAGATGGCGGATGGCGCGGCGGCGAATGTACGGCTCGGCGATTGCGCGGATTTCGAGCGCAGTTTGCACGCGCGTCGGCACTTCGCACTTCTCGAGCGCATCTTGCAGCGCGAGAGCATTCATCACCGTCGCGAGCATGCCCATGTAGTCGCTCTGTGCGCGATCCATTCCTGCGCTCGCGCCCTTCAGGCCGCGGAAGATGTTGCCACCACCGACGACGATCGCGATTTGCACGCCGGTTGCGCGGACATCGGCGAGCTCGGCAGCGGTTGCGCGCAGCACCTCTTGTTGGATGCCGAAGGCCTCGCTGCCACAGAGCGCTTCTCCGCTCAGCTTCAGCATGATGCGCTTGTATCGAAGACCAGGCTGGAGGGGCGGCGGCGGAATCGTCAAGTCGCTTTCCCGAGGCTGTGTCGCTGGCATGCGCGCGTTGTAACCCGAGGACTCGCCAAGGAGCAACCAGCGGCTCGAAGCCCCGGGCAGAGTGTGGTCTTTGGCAACGGGCTCGATTCCGGTCCCAACGCGTAGTAAGAACGGTCATCGTGCGTCGCCCGCAAAAAGCCCTTCTGTTTGCCGGTATTTGCGTGCTCGGCGCCGCTTCTCTCGTGTTTTCGTGCAAGGAAAAACCGAAGCCGACGGACGGCGGTGGAAGCGTCATTCGCACGCTCACGAAAGAAGACTCCGAGAAAGTGCTCGTGAAAATCGGCGATCAGGCGATCACCCTCGGCGACTACGCTGCGACCCTCGAGCATCTCGATCAATTCGAACGCCTTCGCTATCAGTCGCCCGAGCGCCGAAAAGAGCTGCTCAAGGAGATGATCAACATCGAGCTCCTCGCGAAGGAAGCGCGCGACAAGGGCTACGACAAAGACCCGGTCGTCGAAGAAGAGAAGCGATCGATCCTGCGTGAAGCGATGCTTGCAGAAGTGCGAAAGAGCGCGCCTCGCCCCGAAGACATCTCGATCGAGGACGCAAAGGCTTACTTCGATGCGCACCTCGCAGACTTTCGCGATCCTGAACGACGCCGCCTCTCCGTGATCGTGACGCGTTCCGAGGCCGATGGAAAAGCCGCGCTCGAGAGCGCCAAGGCGACGAAAACGGCTGCAGAATGGGGCGAAATCGTGCGCAAACGCTCCGTCGACCCTGCCGTGAAGCCCACCTTGCCGGTCGATCTCGTGGGGGACGTCGGCTTCGTCGCACCGCCCGGAGATCCTCGCGGAGACAACCTTCGCGTGCCCGAGCCCGTGCGCGCCGCTGCATTCAAGATCGCGAACGTCGGCGACGTGCTCGCAGAGGTCGTGAAGGGCGGAGATTTCTTCTACGTCGTGCGTCTCTCGGGAAAGAACGAGCCACGTGAGCGCTGCTTCTCGGAAGCCGAGCGCACGATTCGCGCGAAGCTCGCACAAGACAAGATGCGCGAGAAAGAGCGCGCCTTCGTCGAAGAGCTCAAGAAAGACATCAAGGTCGAAATCGACGAAGCCGTGCTTTCCGAGCTTCACGTCGAGACTCCGCAGCCATCCAGCGGCGATGCAGGCTCGAAGTGACTTCGCCAGGGCAGTCCGAGCGCTCGGTTCATCTCCGTATCGTTTCGCAAGCGCCTGAAAAGAAGGCCTCGCGTGGCACCGCGTGGCAGCGGCAAATTCGGAACGCGATCACGACGCCAGAGGAGCTCGCACGCGTGTTCCGTCTCTCGGAGAGCGAAAAAGCGGGCGCCGTTCGCGCCGTGGCCGAAGGCTTTCCCATCAGCATCACGCCTTACTATGCGAGCCTCGCCGACGCAGACGACCCGAACTGCGCCGTCCGCAAGCAATGCGTGCCGACGCACGAAGAGGGCATCACCGCTCTCGGAGATCTCGTCGACCCGCTCGGCGAGACGGATCATGAAGTTGCGCCTCATCTCGTGCAGCGCTACCCGGACCGCGTTCTTCTTCTCGCGACGGACCGCTGCGCCGTTTACTGCCGTTTCTGTACGCGTTCGCGCATGGTCGGCGGAGGTGGGGGCGCGGTTCCCGTCGACAAGCTGGCGCCTGCGTTCGCGTATCTTCGCGAGCATCCCGAGGTGCGGGACGTCATCGTGAGTGGCGGTGATCCGCTGGCACTTTCGACCGATCGCTTGGTTCGAATTTTGAGAGAGCTCCGGACGATCCCGAGCGTCGAGACGATTCGTCTCGCAACGCGCGTACCCGTGACGTTGCCGATGCGCATCACCGGCGAGCTTCTGCGCGCGCTCCGTCCATTTCATCCGCTCTGGGTGATGACCCACTTCAACCATCCGAAAGAGCTTTCGCGTGAGGCCGTGCGCGCTTGCGAGAAGCTTGCCGACGCCGGCTTCCCCGTCATGAATCAGACCGTGCTTCTTCGCGGAATCAACGATCGCAAAGAGGTGCTCGAGACGCTGTTTCGCGGACTCGTGCGCGCGCGCGTGCGACCGTATTACCTTCTGCAGATGGATCCCGTTCGTGGCACCTCGCATTTGCGTACGCCTCTCGCGAAGGGCGTCGAGCTCATGGCCGAGCTCCAGGGGCGCCTCACGGGAATCGCAATGCCCAAGCTCATCTGCGACACGCCCGGAGGAAAAGGCAAAGTGCCGCTTTCTCCAGACGTCGTCGTCGATCGCGGGGTCGGAAGAACGACATTGCGTACGTTCCGCGGAGAGCTTGTAGATTACATTGATCCCGTCCAATCGGCGCCTTCGGGGCCGTCCCTCGTCGGCGCCTGAGCGTTTCTGCCCATCCGCGCTTCACGCGTGAATTTAGGCGAATTGCGCGGGTTTTTGCGAAGTCCGCGCAGCCCGCAAAAAGGCGCTTCCGGCATACGGGGAGGGGGTTTCGATTTGCCCTTCTGTGATAGGCTCGGCGCCGTGCGAAACCTCGTTTGCCTGACGGCCCTCGCGTTTTTCGGAATGCCTGCCTCGTTCGTGGCTGCGCAGACGGCCGCGCCCTCTCCTCAGGGGACGACCGCTCTCGGAAAGGTCGACATCTCGACGAGCGATCACCAGGGCAACGTCGAGCTCGACGGCAAGTCGGTGAGCACGACGGGTAGCTACCAAGGCGACGTCGCCGCGGGAAACCACCATCTCCGCATCACACGCGAAGGCTACGAACCCTACGACAAGCATTTCACGGTCGACATCGGCGCCGTCTATTCGGAAGCCGTGAGCCTTCGTCTCTCGGGTTCGTCGCAGGGCGAAGGCGCCGAGCAAGGCAACGCTCATCCGTTTTCGGGCGTTTATGGCGGCATAGGTCTCGGGGCCATGTTCATGCCCGGCTCGATGGGAAATACGTTCGATCGCCAATGCGACGTGCTCGGGGCCGTTTGCGCGAACTCTTCGTCGAAGGGACCGGCGCTCTTCGTCTACGGCGGTTACTCGTTCAACCCCGTCTCATTCGATCTCTTCGTGCTGGGGCAGTACGATGTCGCTACGCCCGTCGTGAGCTTTCCGGGCGGTCCGTCACCGCTCGAAGGTCCGAAGCGAGACGAGGAATATACGATCCGCCGTGTCGGTGGCGTCGCCGCCGTGCGCGTTCGGTACACGGTCGATGGCCCGACGTTCCGCGCGCACGCCGCGATCGGAGCGGGCCTCGCGCTTCGTTCGATGTTCTTGATCCGCGACTCGCACACGGTCGGTACGAGCCCCCAGCTCGAGAGCAAGTTCGTTCCGGACGCAGAGAGCTACGCATCGCCCTTGATCACGTTCGATCTCGCGGCCCATCTTCGCGTGAGCGGTTCTCTTTCCATCATGATCGGCGGCATGGCTACGCTCGAGTCGACGATGTCGGGGTTCAAGGCGACGGCCGCACGAAAAGATCTGTACCTCGTCGATCCGAACAACCCTCAGGTTGGCGCGCGACCGCAGCCCACCGAGCAGTACGACATGGCGCGCGGCGTCCAGTTCTTCATCGGCCCGTACGCTGGTCTAGAATTCGGACCCTGACGGCGAAAAATCGTCACAGCCCTCGACGGGGCGAAGGGCTGTGAGATTTTCCGCCTTCGCGAGGGTCCCGTCTATTCAAGCCCGCCAGTGTTGTTAGCGAACTTCGTTCGCTGGGGTGGTCTCGAGTTTGGGCCGTAATTCGGAAAATCTCTCAGCCCTCGACGAGCGAAGGGCTGAGGAGATTTTCCGCTCCAGGCACCGCTCCGCTCTCGCCCGCCAGTGTTGTTGGGCGAACTTCGTTCGCTGGGGTGGTCTCGAGTTCGGACTTTGTTTGTTGGGCGAATGTTCGTTCGCCGGGTCGCGTGCTTATGCGATGAGAACTAGGCAACGAGGCGGGACGACGTACAAAACGAAAAAGCCGCTGTTTAGGCGGCTTTCTGTGGTCAGCTTTTTGGAAGCTTAATCCGGCTTCTTTTCCTGCGTTGCCCAGACGATCGTCTGCGGCTGAAGGTACGCGGAGGGATCATTGACGCTCGTATAGATGCCGAGGAAGGCGGTCGTCGCCGTCTTCACGCGCTCGCACGAGTTGCCGCAGATCTGGATGAACTCTCCGTTGATGTACCAACCGTCGTCTCCGGCTTTGCACTGCCCGATGCCGAGGTTCTTGATGTCGGGGAGGCCGCCGTCGGAAGGGACGAACGAGAGCGCAGCGGGGGTGGGCACGTTGGTGATGTGACCTGGGCGATTGTAGAGGCAGCTCGAAAGGTTACTGACGACGAGACCGCCGTAAACTGCGCCCTTCGAGAGGATGTTGGTGGCGCTGTCGCCCGCCAGAAGAGTGCCTCCCGCCGTCGCAACGGCGATGATGTTGTTGATTGCGTTGGCGGGATAGACCGCAGGATTCTTCTCCGTGGGGATCACGTAGGTCTTCACGCCGAGCGCCGCGAGCTGTGTCGCAAAGCCTTGCGAAGTGTTCGTCGTCGTTGGGCAGCCTTGAAGCGATTCGGGATCGCCGTTCGTGAGAATGACGACGGCCTTCACGTTCTGCGTGCTCGGGAAGCCATTCGTCTGCGCCGCGTTGTAGACGCGTGCGAGAGCGGTCGGAATCGAGGCGTGGGCGGCGCCCGCCGACAAATTGAGCACGTTGTCCGTGAGATCTTTGTAAACCGTCGTAATTCGTCCGGCGGCCGTCTTCGTGGGCCCGCCGCAGCCTGGCGTTCCCGTGGGCGATTGCGGAAGCACTTCGACGATGACATTCGTATTGCTGAAGCTCGGAAGCGCGAGCGCGCTTTCGATTTGCTCCTTGAGACTCTTCGTGTCGGTACCGGAAGGCTTACTCCAGCTGTCTCCGCCGATCGCGGGATCGATGAGGACATAAACGCTCGAAGTGGCCGGAGTGAGGGCGATCGCGCCATCGTTGCAGACCGGCTGAAAGACGCTCTTCGGCGGACACGTCGTACTGGCGACGACGCTCAAGATTGGATGGGGCCGGTTGAGGGTCTTGTCGCAGAGTCCCGCTGCCAGCTGAATCACGTCCGGCTTGTTCACGGGATCCGGGAAGAAGAATCCTTCATCGCGGTCCTCGTCGAGCACTTCGACTACGAACTCGTCGAACGCCATCATCACGTTCATGTGGTCAGGAGAGCCGCCGGTGACGCGGTATTGGCAGAGGCTCGCGTCGACGACCGTCATCGGAGCCGCGCCTGCGCCGAACATGCAGTCACGCGAGCGGAAGCACGTCGAAGCGTCGCCATTGGCGTACCCGTCGCGATACCGGCTCGAAGGATCCGCACCCGCCAAGACGCATTTCCCGGCTTTGCAGGTCTGATCGGCGCCTTCGCAGGGAACGTCGAAGCACGCATAGCGGAGCGGCATCGGGATGTAGAGAATCTGCCCGTCGATGTAGGGTTGGACCGTGCGGCGAAGGATGCGCGCCGAGGTCGCCTTTTCGGCGTCCGTGAGATTCGGATCGTCGGCGTTCTTCACCTTCGGCGCAAGCGTGCAATCGAGCGGCAAGTCCTTCTGCGACTCCAAAAAGCCGTAGATCGCGACGGTGATCGGCGCGTTGAGCTGCCCCTTCGTGAGGCCGAGCGTTCGCGGAAGCTGCACGCGTCCGTTGAAGACTTCGTAG
>JAHFDV010000131.1:0-3419 GCA_023248815.1 Myxococcales bacterium | reverse complement strand
GAGCTCGCGCGGAACTTCGACCTGCGTCGAGACGCCGACGACGAGCTCCGTCGCCTCAGGAGAGCTGCAACCGCTCGCCCAACCGGCGAGCACCACGAGGGTGGTCGCTAAAAAAGATGCTTTGAAGAACGAAGGAATGTTCATTGCGTAGCCTTATTTTCAGTCGGTGGGGACGGTGCCGCGGGGCTTGAAAGTACCGTTGACGTACGTGGGATCGAGCTTCTGGAAGAGGAAGCCGCCAGCTACCGCGCTTCCGGCGATGATCGCTGCTGCGCCGAGCACGGCGTAGATGGTCGCCTTGCCGCGATCTTGATTGAGCGAGATTTGAATCGTGCGCGTCTTGCCCGTCGCTACCTGAATCTCGACGTTGTGCTCCGTGTAACCGGGCTTCGAGATGCGGAGCTGGTGACCTCCCGACGACGACAAGACACCTTCCCAGCGGCCCGTCGCGATGGGTTTTCCGTCGATTGAAATCGCTGCATCGCCCGGGAGGGCATCGATGACGACCCGGCCTTCGAGGGGAACGAGCGAGAGAGCGAGCGTCGTGAGATCGCGTGTCGAGATCACCTGCGTCTTCGAACCGTCCGAGTACCCGCTCGCGCGCGCGCGGAACGTGTGTGAGTCGCCGTAGGTCACCTCCGCCGTGCAAGGTGCCGATGCCGACGCCGGACCACATTCTTTGCCGTCGACTTCGACGACGGCCGAAGGCGGTCCTGAAACCTTTACCGCGACCTTGCTCGTATCTTTGCGGAACTGTTCGAGGACGATCGAGACCTTCTTGTCTTGCTGACCTGCTGCTGCTTCGACCGTCGCCGTGCCGTCTTTGAATCCGTCTTTTTTGACCGTCAAAATGAGCTTTTTTGCGTCGACGAGGACGGGTGTCGTGAAGGGCGCCGTGCCGGGGAACTCTTCCCCTTCGACGTAGAGCTTTGCTCCGTCGACCGTGGCGTTGGAGCCGGGTCCCGGCTGCACGTCGATGCGCAACGTCGCCGTGTACTTGATGAGAACGCCAATGCGGCGATCGATGTCGGCGACGTCTTCTTTCGAGAGCGTGTTCAACGCCTCGAGCTTTTGGCGCTCGAGTGTCTTCACTGCGAGGGCGTAACGCTTTTGATCGATCTGGCAGAGCGCGATGTTGCCGAGCACCATCGGGTTCTTCGAGATGCCGTACGCTTCTTTGAACGCGGCTTCCGCCGCCTCGGGATTGCTCGGCGACGTGTTGTAGAGCGTCATTGCCCGGTCCCACGCTTGCTGCGCGGAAGCGGGAAGGGAGTCACGGATCGTTTTCTTCGCAGGAGCGGCTGGCGTTGGCGTCTTTCCGCCTTTTTGCTGCGCGAACGCGGAGTTCGAGAGCGCGACGCACGCGCATAGAAGCGAGACGGTTCGAAGAAGCCTCATGGGCCCGGAGGTTATCACCTCGCGTCTCGCCTCGGAACGTCCCGAAGCGCGCCCCTCAACTAATTATTAGGGGGAAATAATCGGGTCCGATGAACTTCTACGGCCGATGCCGAGGTTCAGGGCAAGTGGATGAAGGCCGTACCGCCGCCGCCCACGTGGCAGCCGTTGCAGTTGCCGTCGGTCACGTTGTCCTTCATCAGCTGTACGACCGTCGCGTTGCGCGCGCCGGCTTGCCACGGCGTCGCGGGGTCCCCTGCTGCGGGCTTCAGGTAGAAGTTGCCGTCGCCATCGGAGCGAACGATGCGCGCGCCGCCCGCGTTCGTCCGCACGCGAATCTCGACTCCGGGTGCAGGGTTCGTTCCCGCTTCTTCTTTGAAGACCGTTCCTGCAAAGAGGAAGATGGGACCCGGCCCGCCGTTCTTGTGACAGCTGAAACAGGCCTGTTTTGCAGGGTTGGTTGGGTTTGCGCCGCCGAATGCGTGCTTGGCGTTACGCGCCGACGCGCCGTTCGCAGCTTGATACGCAGGAGCGCCCGTGAAAGCGGTGACGGGCCCCGTCGACGTATCTCGGGCAGCATCGACCGGACCTCCGCCGTCTGGCACATCGACCGGACCCGCGTCGGCATTCGTGTCGGCGTCCTCGAGGTCGTCGGGCGTCGACGTGTCTGCCAAGGAACCGGGGCCGCTATCGACCGGATCTTCGAGTGTCGTCAGTAGTCCTGCATCTTGGCAGGCGCCGAACGCGAGTCCGAAGGCGAGCGCGAATGCGTACGTTGCTCTTCTCATTCTTGCAGCCTCTTCCCTTCGGTGCCGTCGAGACGTTTCTCGCCGACTGGATTGCTCGTTGGCTGTTTCTCGTCGCCGCCCGGTCGCGGTTTGGACGTTGCGTGTGTGGTGGAGATCACGGGCCGCGCGCTCGGTGAAGTCGTCGGCGCGGAGGCTGCGGACGGAGCCGATGAAGCGACCGGAGCGACCGTCTCGCTCGGCAGAGCGATTGGGGCAACCGTCGTCGCAGCCGAAGGCTCCGAGCTCGGAGTGATCGCGCTTCCTCTCGATTTCGAGACGAAAACGACGGCGCCTGCGCCGATTGCCATGAACGCGACGACCCCAAAAATCATCGGCACCGCGCTCTTCTTTTTGGCATCCGACGGATTCGTCGCGTCGCGCGTTACGCCCGCTGCGGTGTGCGCGCCCTTCTGAACGACGGCGGCAGCCGCTTTCGGCGCTGGCGGATAGTCGGAACCGAGCGTGTTCGCGAGCATGTCGTTGCGCGACATCGCACCGAGCGGACGCGCGTGCGCAGCCTGCTGCGGCGCCCCCTGACTCGCCCCCGTCTGCTGCGGATTCTGACCGTACGGCGAGCCTCCCTGGGCGGGTGACTGAGCGGGGGACGACTGTGGACCTGCGTATCCCTGTTGCGGACTTGCCTGGCCGTATCCCTGCTGCGTATTTGGCACACCGGGCATCGGAGTCGACGCGCCCACGGGCGTCGGCGCTGGCGGAATGTGACCTTTGACCGTCGACACGCCCGGAGTTGCGGGCGGCACCATCGAACCCGGCGCGGCCGTGCGCATGAAGGGCAACCCGGCGTCGCGGAGCTCCATCGAATTGCGCCGATCGCTTCGCAATCGACGAAGGACCCATGCACTTCGATCGTCGGCCCAAGGCGCGATGGCTTCGGCAAACTCGAGAGAATCGCGGAAGCGGTAGTCGCGCTCGGAGGCGAGTCCCTTGTGTACGGCCGCGACGAGCTCAGGCGGCAAATCAGGGCGAATCTGCCCGAGCGGCGTCGGCTCCTGCGTGAGGAGCTTCACGAGAATTTCTGCAAACTCTCCGGTCTCGGAGAGATACGGCGTTCGTCCTGTGAGGAGCTCGTAGAGAATTGCGGATACCGAATACAGATCGGTGCGGTGATCGACGTCGCGCGGCGACTTCGCCTGCTCGGGCGACATGTAGAGCGGCGTACCGAGCGCCGAGTTCGTCTTCGTGAGATTCGCGTTGCTCTTGCTGCCCGTCGTACCC
>JAHFDV010000130.1:9668-12290 GCA_023248815.1 Myxococcales bacterium | reverse complement strand
GACCTTCTGTCACCCCTCCCGCGTCCACCTTCCATGCGCGACGGATACGCGTTTCGGCAGCATGTGGAGACGGCGCGCCGCAATCGCGGTCTCGAGATGATCCCCGAGTTCGACCAGTTCCCCGTCTTCTATTTCACGAACCATCAAGCAGTGATCGGCCCCGGCGAGCTCGCCGTGCAAAAGAAGCAGCTAGAACGTCTCGATTTCGAGCTCGAAGCTGCAATCGTGATCGGCAAGCGCGCGAAGAACGTGAAGGCGGAAAAAGCCGACGAAGTGATCTTCGGTCTGACGATCATGAACGACTTTTCGGCGCGCGTTCTGCAGATGGACGAGATGAAGCTCTCGCTCGGTCCTGCGAAGGGCAAAGACTTCGCGACAGGACTTGGTCCCTATCTCGTCACCCTCGACGAGCTCAAAGACGCGACGAAGTCGACTCCGCGCGGCAACGTTTACGACCTTGGAATGAAGGCGTTCGTGAACGGCAAGCAAGTCTCTACGGGGAACGTCGCCGACATGACGTGGACGTTCGGCGAAATTCTCGAACGCGTGAGCTACGGTGTCATGCTCGAGCCGGGCGATGTCATCGGATCCGGAACGTGCGGCACCGGATGTTTCCTCGAGCTCAACGGTTCGAAGATCACCGACAACCAATGGCTGAACGTGGGCGATACGATCGCACTCGAGATCGACAAGCTCGGCCGCCTCGAACATCGCATCCGCGAAGCGAGTGAAGACGCCTTCATCGACGGCTGAGAAGGCGCTTACGCGAAGCCGTCAACCTTGGGCGGCGAAACCGGCACGTGATCCAGAAAAGGCCTTTTTCGACGCGCTCGTTTCCTCGCTGACGGTCTTTGTTTGTCCGAAGGAACGGGCGTTCCGGTTATGCTGCGCGCCCCATGCCGACGCTGCATTCCTATGTCGTGGTCCCGCGACTTCCCTCGCTCCTCGAACCCCTCCGCGAGATTGCCTACAATCTTCTTTGGGCTTGGTCCCCGGCCGCCGTCGAGCTCTTTCGACGTATCGATCCTGATCGCTGGGAAGATCTGCATGGCAACCCCATCGAGCTCCTCTCGAGTGTTCCGCAAGCGCGCCTCGAAGAGCTCGCGAAGGACGACTCGTTCACGAGCCACATGGACTCGATCGCTTCGACCTTCAAAGCGTACGGCGAGCGAGAGGGTTGGTTCAAGAAGACGCATCCCGAAGCGAAGGATGCGCGCATCGGCTATTTTTCGATGGAATTCGGTCTCCACGAGTCGCTACCGATCTATTCGGGTGGTCTCGGCGTCCTCGCCGGCGATCATCTGAAGTCCGCCAGCGATCTCGGTCTTCCCCTCGTCGGCATCGGCCTCGCGTACGCCGAAGGATACTTTCGCCAGGCGCTGAACGAAGACGGTTGGCAGACGGAGCGCTACCCGATCAACGATTGGAATCGGCTGCCGGTTCGACCCGTTCTCGAACCGAGCGGGAAGCGCCTCATCTTGAAGGTCGCCTATCCCGATCACGTCGTGCTCGCGCAGATCTGGCGAGTCCAAGTTGGTCGCATCCCACTGCTTCTTCTCGACACGAACCTCGAGGAAAACTCTGCGGCCGATCGCGCGATCACAGGCGCCCTCTACGGCGGCGATCAAGAGTTCCGCGTTCGCCAAGAGATCATGCTCGGCATCGGCGGCCTCCATGCGCTCTACGCGCTCGGAATGGTCCCCACAGTCTGTCACATGAACGAAGGGCACTCGGCGTTTTTGGCGCTCGAGCGCATCGCGCGGTTCATGCGCGAAAAAGGAACGAGCTTTTCGGTCGCACGCGAAGCGTGTTCGGCAGGCAACGTCTTCACGACGCACACGCCCGTCCCCGCAGGCAACGACAACTTCCCCAACGAGCTCGTTCGCAAAGCACTCGAGCCCTACCGCGCCGCGCTTGGAATTTCGGAAGCCGAGCTGCTTTCTCTCGGCAACAGCGAAGCCGACCGCGCGCACTTCTCGATGCCCGTGCTCGCGATTCGCACCGCCGATCACTACAACGGCGTGAGCCGCCTCCATGGCGAGGTGAGTCGCAAGATGTACCAGCCGCTCTGGCCAGAAGTTCCCGTCGACGAAGTACCCGTGGGTTCCGTGACGAACGGCGTTCACATCGGGACCTGGGTCAGCGCCGAACACGGTGCGCTCTTCACGCGTTACCTGGGTCCGCGTTGGGTCGAGGAAACCGGCTCGAAAGAGCTCTGGGCGCGCGCTCATGAGATTCCCGATGCGGAGATCTGGCAGACGCACGAGCACCGCCGTCATCGCCTCGTGACGCTCGCGCGCTTTTGGCTTCGGCAGGCCGCGCTTCGTCGCGGAGCCGCCCAGCATCTCGTGCAAGCGCAAGACGAAGTGCTCGACCCGCGTGTTCTCACGATCGGATTCGCGCGACGCTTTGCGACCTACAAGCGCGCAGCCCTTCTTTTCTCGGACCGCAAGCGCCTCGCGCGGTTGCTGCACGACCCCGCACGCCCCGTGCAATTCGTCTTCGCCGGCAAAGCGCATCCGCAAGATCGCGGCGGCAAAGAGCTCATCCGCCAGATCGTGCAAGCGAGCCGCGAGCCCGAGTTCGCGGGCAAGGTCGTCTTCATCGAAGACTACGACATGC
>JAHFDV010000130.1:3651-9658 GCA_023248815.1 Myxococcales bacterium | reverse complement strand
CTCCGGTGTCGACGTGTGGCTCAACAATCCGCGAAGGCCGCACGAAGCGAGCGGTACGAGCGGCATGAAGGCATCGGCCAACGGCGCGCTCAACCTCTCCATTCTCGACGGCTGGTGGGCAGAAGCCTACGAGAGCCACGGCACCGACGTCGGGTGGGCCATCGGTCGTGGTGAAGAATACGAAGACGGGGCAGGGGACGCCGCAGAGGCCGAAGCGCTCTATGGTCTCCTCGAGAGCGAAGTCGTTCCGCTCTTCTACGATCGAAAAGATCGCAGTCAGCTTCCGCGCGAATGGATTCGCCGCATGAAGTGCGCGATCGCGTACTGCGTGCCCGAGTTCAACACGTCACGCATGGTCCAAGAATACGCGGAGAAGGCGTACGTTCCGGCGCATGCACTCTCGCAGCGTCTCGAAGCCAACGGGCTTCAGCAAGCCGATCTGCTCGTGAAGTGGAAGAACAACGTCAGCGCGAACTGGGGCAAGGTCGCCGTCAAATCCGTCGAGCCCAAGGGCCACGCGATCGAGGTCGGCGGTGCATTGCCTGTCGAAGCCGTCGTCGACCTCGCCGGGCTCACTCCACAAGACGTCCGCGTCGAGCTCTATTTCGGTCCGACCGCCGGTCGTCATGAGCTCGCAAGGGGCGAAGCCATCGAGATGAAGCTCGCCGAGAAAAACGGCTCGGCGTCGACGTTCCTCTACCGCGGCTCCGTCCCGACGCGCGAAAGCGGGACGCACGCACTCACGGTTCGCGTGGTTCCGACGAACGAACTCTTGTCGAATCGCCACGAGACGACGCTCATCCGTTGGGCTTGATCCCGACGCGAGGCACCGACTTCACTAAGTGAACCTGTCGATCGAGCACCACGCTCGATCGACGGGTGATGCTTCGAGACATCGATATTCGCGAGAGTCGGAGGCTGAACCACATGCACCTCTCGATGACGTGCGTCGTGCGCTGAGGACTTTACTTTCACGCGGTGGATTCAGATATCGTTGCGCGCAATGAAGCTTCGAGTCCTTGTTCCTATTATCGCAGCGGGGGTCTTCCTTTCGAGCGCAGCCCTCGCCGCACCATTCACTCTTTTCGGCACCGGTGTCGCCGCGACCGGCCTCACGGCCCCGACCGTCTCGGGTTCCGTGGACCTCCACTACAAGCTCGACGGAGGCGACGCGATCCTCGTGTCTCAGGTCGGATTTCCGGCCTCCGCTTGGACCGCAGGAAGCACGCTCACGTCGCGCTTCATCGGAGACAAGGTTTGTGGCTTGGTTGCCTGCGATGCCGCAGTCACGACCTTCGTCTACACGACGACCTTCTCTCTCGCTGGCTTCGATGCGTCGACTGCCGTCATCAAGCTCAAGTACGCTTCCGACAACAGCGTCAGCATCAAGCTGAATACGACCGCGACCGGCCTTCCGACGCAGAGCTTCACGTCGCTCTCCGCTGAGCAGACGATCTCGGCTGGATTCGTCGCGGGAGACAACACGCTCACCTTCAGCGTCGTCAACGGCGGCGGCCCACAAGGCCTTCAAGTTCAGATCACCAGCACCGACGCCACGGCTTACTGTACCGGCGACTTCGGAGCGCTCACTGCGCACTCTTGCGCCGATGCGGCCGCCCCTTTCTGTTCGACGAACGGAAGCTGCGTCGCAACCTGCGTGAACGGACCTGGCACGTGCACGACGACCTCGAGCACGCTTCAGACGTCTATCACGCACACGGGACCGCTCTGCAATCCGACGAGCGGGGCATGCCAACTCGCGTGCGTGAACGACGGGCAGTGTACGACGGGCCAAGCCTGCGTCGCTGGCGCGTGCGTCGCCGGGTGTCGCGGGACGGGCGGTAATGCGTGCGCAGGAAGCAACGTGTGCACCTCCACCGACGCTACCGTGGGCGCGTGCGTGCAGTGTACATCCAATGCTCAGTGTGGCGGCAATAAGCCGACCTGCACGCTCGGTTCGTGCGTTGCGTGTACGTCCGACAACGCCGTGATCGGCAATGCGTGCCCTTCTTCGAGCAATCCGTACTGCACCTCGGGTGGCAGCTGCGGCAAGTGCACCCAGAGCTCGGACTGTACCGCGCTGGGCGCGATTCACGCAGGCACGAGCTGCAACGCGACCTCGGGCGCTTGCCAGTCGGGCTGCTTCCAAGACAGTGATTGCACGAACGGTTACTGCTCGCAGGCCGTCTGCATCCCGAAGCGCGCCAACAGCAACACCATTCCGGGCTCTACGCAGCAGCCGGTTCCGGGCCGCAACGGTGGCGACCCCGTGTTGAACGGTGACTGCACGACGGCATCCGGCACCGCGGCGTGTCTTTCGAACGTGTGTTTCGCGAGCGACGACCTCTGCGGTCTTCCCAACGGTGAAAATTGCAACGGCATTGCGGTGTGCCGCAGCGCGATCTGCGCAGCGGACGGCAAGTGTGGCCGCGCCAATGGCGGTGCATGTATCGTCGGTTCAGACTGCCGTAGCGGCATCTGCAACGCGCTCGTGTGCGTCACGACCGCGGACGCCGGCACCGATAGCGGAAGCGATGCGGGTCGCGATGGCGCGACCGACGGAAGTGTCGCAGATAGCGGTAGCGATACCGGATCCGACGGCGCCGTCGATGGAAGTACGGTCGACGGCAGCACGGTCGATAGCGGCCAAGGCGGCAACGACTCCGGCACCAACGGAAACAATGGCTCGGATGACGGCAACCTCGAAGGCGGCGGAATCTCGTGTTCGTCCTCGCCGACGAGCAGCGCGAGCGCAATTCCCGCACTCGTGGGCCTTGCGTTCGTGCTCACCGGCTTCGCTCGCCGTCGACGTCAGTAACGATCGCTTCGCGTTCGATAAATCACATCGCTCTTCGGGCCTCGCAAGAGGAAGCCGAAGGGCGATGTGGCTTTTTGTGCGCACGAAGCGCCTCGGCAGAACCGAAGGTGCGAGGATCGAGTGCATTCCACATCAATCGGTGAACTATCCCGATGGGGATTGGGCTACTCTCGCGTGCATGAAAGTACGAGCGCTGATCACAGTCCTCGCGTTGGGGGCATTTGCTTCACACAATGCCCTCGCCGCGCCTTTTGCACTCTATGGCACCGGCACCAATGATCTTGGTACAGGCGTCCTCGCGCCATTGGCAGGTACGGCCGATCTTCACTACACGCTCGCGGGCGGTACGGCGACGATCGTTCTCCCGACCGGATTTCCGATTGGGACCGGTGCATGGGGAGGCAATAGCGCCACCTCGCGCTGGCTCTCCAACCAAGCCTGCGGCGGCACATCTTGCAGTTCGGCGAGCGCAACGTTCACATACTCGACGACCTTCAGCCTGGCTGGTTTCAATCCGGCGACCGCCGTCGTGAAGCTGAAGTACGCCTCCGACGACAGCGTCACGATCAGCCTGAACGGCGTGAACACCGGGCTCGCGACGCAAGGGTATGGCGCCCTCTCGGCAGAGAAGACGATCTCGACGGGATTCATCGCGGGAACCAATACGCTCAGCTTCGCCGTGCTCAACAGCGGCGGTAGCGTCCAGGGCGTTCAAGTTCAAATCACGAGCACCGACGCGACGCCTTACTGCACGGGCGATTTCGGCTCGCTCCTCAACGCAGCGCCGTGTACTTCAGCCGCGGCTCCTTTCTGCGCCGCGGACGGAAGCTGCGTCGCGAGCTGTGTGACAGGTCCGGGAACGTGCTCGACGACATCGAGCTCGGTTCAGGCATCGATTACGCACACGGGAACGTTCTGCAACGCGACCTCCGGCGCGTGTCAAATCGGATGTTCGACCGACTCGCAGTGTACGAGCGGCCAAGCGTGCGTCCTAGGAGCCTGCCTCTCGGGGTGTCGCGGCACGGGCGGTAACGCTTGCCCGAACAGCAAAGTTTGCACGTCGACCGATGCCAACGTCGGAAGCTGCGTGCAATGTACATCCAATGCGCAATGCAGCGGCAACACGCCGACCTGCACGCTCAACACGTGCGTCGCATGCAACTCCGACAACGGCGTCGTCGGCAATGCGTGCCCCTCGTCTGCGAACCCGTTCTGCACGAGTGCAGGCGGTTGCGGCAAATGCACGCAGAGCTCGGACTGCACGGCGCTCGGCGCCCTCCACGCAGGCGTGAACTGCAACACGACTTCAGGCGCGTGCCAGTCGGGCTGCAACAAAGACAGCGACTGCACGAACGGTTACTGCTCGCAGGCCGTATGCTCTCCGAAGCGCGCCAACGGCAACACCATCCCAGGAACGACGCAGCAGCCCGTTCCGGGTCGTAACGGCAGCGACCCCGTCTTGAACGGCGACTGCACGGTAGGAGCAGGAACGGCCGCGTGCCTCTCCAACGTGTGCTTCGCCTCGGACGATCTCTGCGGTCTTCCCAACGGCGAGACCTGCAACGGAATTGCGGTGTGTCGCAGCGCGATCTGCGCCGCCGACGGCAAGTGCGGCCGCACGAATGGCAGCGGTTGTATCCTCGGAACGGAGTGCCGGAGCGGAGTCTGCAACGCTCTCGTGTGCGTCGCAGGAGCGTCCGGCGATGCCGGCACGGATAGCGGTGCCGACAGCGGGAAGGACGCAGCGGCCGACGGCAGCGCTACTGACGGCGGAAGCGACACCGGCACGGCTCTCGACGGCAGCAGTGTCGACGGCAGCAGTGTCGACGGCAGCAGCAGCACAGATGGAAGTACGACGGGCAACGGCGATTCCGGAAACGGCGGCGGCAATGGCGGCACCGACGACGGCAATCTCGAAGGGGGCGGCATCGCATGTTCGTCGTCACCGACCAACAACGCGAGCACCATTCCGGCGATCGTTGCGCTCGTCGCGATGGTCTCCGGCTTCATGCGCCGCCGTCGCAAGGACTGACCTCGAAGGGCGCTTGTCCGCCGAGTGACTTTTCTGCGCAAACTAAGAAGCGCTCGACCCTCGATGGTCGGGCGCTTTTTCATTGCGAGCCTGCTTCCCCCACGCGCAGCGCGAGCGCTCCGAGAGCCTCAGTGGGCGGAGCGGAAGAGCAGAACGACGATCGCGAGGATCAATACGACTCCGATCCCCACGGCGGAAGCGAGGATGTATTGAACGGGCGTCGGTTTCTTCGGCGCTTCAGGAAGGCCATCGAGCGAGGGCGCCGAGTAGCGGCCCGAGTGCATGTACGGCGGAAGCGAGAAGGCACTTGCGCGCTCCGCGGGAACCTTTCCGAGCGACTCGCGCTCGAGCACTCCGCTCACCGACACGCTCGACGGCGTGACGGAACGAGGCGGACGCGGTGGCGCGTAGCCCGAGAGCGTGTTGCTCCCGTCGAGGATCTTCTGCTTGCGCTTGGCCAAGCGATCCTCGACGCGCTCGTGGAGAAGCCCCGCAACCTCTTCGCGTTTCAGGGGGCCGCCGTTGGCCGCGAGCCACGCGTCGAGCAGCTTCGCGAATTCCGAGGCACTCTTCACGCGGAACGCGGGGTCTTCCGACAATCCGCGCACGATGATCTTCTCGAGAGCACCCGGAAAGTCTTCGATGATGCGCGAGGGAGGCAACATCTCGCCTCGAAGCACTTGCTGATAAAGGACGACGTCGGTCTCGCCATTGAAAGGAGGACGGCCCGTCGTGATCTCGTAAAGGACGACTGCGAGCGAATATACGTCGGCGCGACGGTCGAATGACTTGCCCGCGAGCTGCTCGGGCGCGATGTAGCTGATCTTGCCGCGAATCTCACCGCGCTTACGATCCGAATATTGGTTTCGCGCGCGAGCAACGCCGAAGTCGATGATCTTCACTGCACCATCGGTCGTCACCATGATGTTTTGCGGCGAGACGTCGCGATGGACGACGTGCAGATGCTCGCCCTGGTCGTCGCGCGCGAGATGCGCCGCGTGAAGGCCGCGAGCTGCTTCGGCGACGATGCCGACGGCGCGTCGCAAGTCGATGGGCTCGGCCGCTCCCTTTGGACGAAGCACTTGGTCGAGGGATTCGCCCATCAGCCACTCGAGGACGAGATAAACGATGCCGCGCTCTTCGCCGATCTCCCGCAC
>JAHFDV010000130.1:0-3641 GCA_023248815.1 Myxococcales bacterium | reverse complement strand
GTTCGGATGATGAATGCGCGAGCCGATCTCGCCTTCGTTCAGATAGATCCGCCGGAACTCGTCACTGTTCGCTTGGTGCGCGTGCATCGTCTTGATGGCGACGAGCTTCGGAGCATTCTTAATGTCGATGGGACGAGCAGCCCAGACGCGACCCATCCCGCCGCTCGCAATGGGGGCGAGAAGCTCATACGCGCCAACGCGCGATCCTGCGCGAAGCTCGGGTACGCGCCCGCGCTCACGCTCGTCGACCAGGGAACTCACAGCACTCACAGTTTACCGGACTTCCGCCCTTCGGACCACCCTAAGTCGTGGTCGGACGTTCAGCAGAACCGCGCCTATCCTTGGACGGATAGCGCAGTTTCTCGCAAGTGAACCAATTGCGGCCGCTTTCGCGCGATGGTACGAATGTTCAGTGGCTGTTTCGCGCTTCGGAAATCGGCTAGCGCGCTTCTCGAAGCAGCAAGGAGACCATCATGAAACCGATGGCCCCATGGCTCACGACCTATCGTCGGAAGCTGGTCTCACGGATGCGACCGATGCCGTTCCGCAACTCGAGACCGTGCTCGACGACGAGCACGCAGGTGTTCGGAACTCTGTGCGCCGACGAGTTCGCGACGTAGAAGGCGAAGAGACCGAGGCGCGCTTCGAGGTCAGCGTCGAAGGCGAACAGCGGCTCGAAGGTCTCCGCAAGGAGATGAATCGCATCCTCAAGAAGGAGACGGTCCGTCTCGAGCGCGTCGTCCGCGACGTCGAACGCGCGCTCAGTGAGCTGCCGTTCGTGATTCAAGAGACGGACGATGGCCGTCGATTCAGTCGACGCCGCAAGATCGCCGAGTGGGAGACGACGGGACGCGTTCCACTTCATGCGCACCGCACCGCGACGCACTCCTTGCTGGGGCCGCTCTCGCTCGATGAGTCGCTCGACCCGGGGCACTTTCGGCGCGCACTCTTTCTCGATACCGAGACGACGGGCCTCTCCGGCGGAACGGGTACCGTCGCGTTTCTGCTCGGTCTTGCCTATGTCGAAAACGACGAGCTCTTCGTCGAACAAATATTTCTGCCGAGCTACGGCGAAGAAGTTCCGATGCTCCGATACCTTCGCGAGCGCATCGAATCCGCAGACGTCATCGTATCGTTCAACGGAAAGAGCTTCGATTGGCCGCTCCTTCGTACGCGCTTCGTCATGAATCGCGTGGCACCGCCGCGGCAGATTCCCCACTGCGATCTTTTGCACGTCGCAAGGCGCATCCACAAAGAGCGCCTCTCGGACATGCGTCTCCAAACGATCGAACGCGATGTCCTCGGGCTGGAACGAATCGGCGACATCGAAGGCGCGCTCATCGCGACGGTGTTCGGCCACTTTCTCCGCACGGGAGACGGGGAGGGCGTGCGGCGCGTCGTCGAGCACAACGAACAAGACGTGCTCTCGATGGTCGCGCTCTTGGCGGTGTACGGTTCGATCGATCCGACGGCGCTCGACGACACATCCGTTCTCGAATCGACCGATTTCTTGGGCATCGCGAACACTCTTCGCCGCGCGCGCAAGCTCGAAGAGGCCGAGGCCGTGGTCTCGCAAGTCATCGCGAAAAATCCTTGCGCCAACGCGCACCGCACGCGCGCCGTGATCGCCAAAGCTCAGAAAAACTCGAAGCTCGCAGCGGCCGATTACCACGCGTCGCTCGAGATGGAGCCCTCGGCAAGTGTGCACCTCGAGCTCTCGAAGCTCTACGAGCACAAGCTCAAGAATCCTCAGCAAGCATTGCTTTGGGCGCTCGAAGGCACGAGCGAAGGCGCGGAGCTCGCGAGGAAGCGCGAAGGTCGCCTTCGTAAAAAGCTCGAGACGAAGTGACGGAGAATTCGTAGGCCCAGCGGTTCATGGTAAGAACGGGCATCATGTCCGATCGCTATGATCCGAGCGCTATCGAGCCCAAATGGCAGGCCTTTTGGGACGAAAAGCAGACCTTCAAGACCGAGCGTCACGCAGGTAAGCCGAAGAGCTACCTCCTCGACATGTTCCCGTACCCATCGGGATCCGGACTTCACGTCGGGCACCCGGAGGGCTACCTCGCAACCGACATCACCGCGCGCTACAAGCGCATGCGCGGCTTCGACGTTCTTCATCCGATGGGATGGGACGCGTTCGGATTGCCCGCGGAGCAGTACGCGATTCAGACGGGCACGCATCCCCGCGTGACGACGCAGAAGAACATCGACACGTTTCGTCGGCAGCTGAAGTCGCTCGGCTTCTCCTACGATTGGTCGCGCGAGATCGACACGACGGATCCGAACTACGTCAAATGGACGCAATGGATCTTCGTGCAGCTCTTCAAGAAGGGCCTCGCATTTCAGGACAAAATTGCGGTGAACTGGTGTGCCGAGCTCGGCACCGTCCTCGCCAACGAAGAAGTCATCGACGGCAAAAGCGAGCGCGGCGGATATCCCGTCGAGCGTTTGCCGCTCCGCCAGTGGATGCTGCGCATCACGCAATACGCCGACCGCCTCGATGCCGAGCTCGACGGGCTGGACTGGCCCGACACCAAGGTGAAGCAACACCATTGGATCGGTCGGAGCGAAGGCGCGCTCGTCGACTTCGAGGTCGAAGGACACCCAGGCACGAAGGTCAGCGTCTTCACGACGCGCGTCGATACGCTCGCCGGCGTGACCTACGTCGTCCTCGCGCCCGAGCATCCTCTCGTCGAGAAACTCGCGGGCGACAAAGAACGAACCGCCGTTTCGGCCTACGCCGACTCGGCGAAACGCAAGAGTGACATGGACCGCACCGATCTCGCGAAGGTGAAAACGGGCGTGCCGCTCGGCGCGTTGGTCGTCAATCCTATCAATGGCGCAAAAGTTCCCATTTGGGTCGGCGACTACGTCATCGGCACCTATGGCACCGGCGCAGTGATGGCCGTGCCCGCACACGACGAGCGCGATCACGCGTTCGCGAAGAGCTACAGCCTGCCGATCCTGGAAGTCGTTCGTAAGACCGACGGCAGCTCCAGCAATGTGATCGAAGCCGCATTCACGGACGACGGCGTTGCTGGCTCCTTCGACTCGAAGGTCGGCATCGAGCAGGGAACGCCCTCCGAAGCGGTGCGTAAGAGCATCATCGCCTGGCTCGAAAAAGAGGGCAGGGGCTCGAAGAAGGTCACCTACCGCCTTCGCGACTGGGTCTTCTCGCGCCAGCGCTATTGGGGCGAGCCCATTCCGATCTACTTCCCCGTCGATTGCGACGGCGATCCCCGCGTGCCCGGCACGAACGTCACGATCCACTACGATCAGCCGCAAGCGGTCGACGAGTCGGAGCTTCCGCTCCTCCTTCCCGAGCTCGAAGACTTCCGCCCCGGAAACGATCCGCTGGGGCCGCTCGCGCGCGTACCCGATTGGCGCTACTTCCAGAAAGACGGAAAGTGGTTCGCTCGCGAGACGAACACGATGCCGCAGTGGGCAGGCTCGTGTTGGTACTACCTGCGCTTCATCGATCCCCATAACCAGAAAGAAGCGTTCTCGGAGCAGGCGTACAACGACTGGATGCCCGTCGACTTGTACGTCGGCGGTTCCGAGCACGCCGTTCTGCACCTTCTCTACGCGCGCTTCTGGCACAAGGTTCTCTTCGATCTCGGAATCGTGAAGCACAGCGA
>JAHFDV010000491.1 GCA_023248815.1 Myxococcales bacterium | reverse complement strand
CGAACGAGATGAGCTCGTCGCCGTCCGCCTTTTGTCCAAGAACGCGGCGCAGCTGAAGGGCGGTCTTCCGGACTACCTCTTGCCCCTCTTCGACGAGACGTTCTTCTTCCTTACGATCCATTCCCCAGTTGCCCACGCAACTTCACTTGCCGACGACGAACCGGAACAGCGTCTCGAACGTCTTGCCGTAAGGCGGACGAAGGAGCGCACCACCACCAAAACGGCTTTGGTAGTAGACGGGCTTCTTCTTGCTGAGGGCTACGAAGCCGTCGCGGCCGTGATAGTTGCCGAACCCGCTCGCACCGACTCCGCCGAAAGGAAGCGAGTCTTGAACGAACTGCAGCATCACTTCGTTGATGGCGACGCCACCCGCGATCGTCTCGTTGAGGACGCGATCGATGTCGCTTCGGCGGTGTCCGAAATAGTAGAGCGAGAGCGGACGCGGACGATCGTTTACGTACGCGATCGCAGCATCGAGCGTGTCGTACGTGACGATGGGAAGGATGGGGCCGAAGATCTCTTCGGTCATCACGAGCGAATCCTCCTTTGCGCCGACGACGATCGCGGGAAGGAACTTGCGCTTCTCTTTTTCGAATTTTTCGTTCGCCGGGTTGAGCTCGATCACGCGCGCTTCGGAGTTTTTCGCTTCGTCGAGATAGCCCGTGAGGCGATCGAAGTGCGGATCGTTCACGATCGACGTGTAGTCGGGGTTGTTGGCGAGCGAAGGGTAGTGCTTCGCCGTGGCTGCCTTGACGGCTTCGATGAACTCTTCGAGTGCGGCCTTGGGCACGAGCGCGTAGTCCGGAGCGATGCACGTTTGGCCTGCGTTGAAGAGCTTGCCCGTGATGATCTTGTCGGCCGCCTCTTTGATGTTGGCGCCTTGGCCGACAATCGCGGGGGACTTGCCTCCGAGCTCGAGCGTGACTGGGACGAGATTGGCGCTCGCCGCACGCATGATGTCTTTCCCGACGCGCGTCGATCCCGTGAAGAAAAGGTGATCGAAGGGGAGGGAAGCGAAGGCCTTCGACACTTCGACGTCGCCCACGACGACCGCGACCTGAGTCTCGTCGAAGAGCGCCGCGAGAAACGTCTTCAAGAAGGCGGACGTCTTCGGTGTCACCTCGGAGGGCTTCAACATCGCGCGATTACCCGCCGCGAGGGCCGACACGAGTGGAACGAGAACGAGCTGTGACGGATAGTTCCAGGGAGCGATGACACCGACGACGCCGATTGGCTGGTACAAGATCTCTGCCGTCGATGGCGCGAAGAGCCAAGAGAGCTCCGCCGATTCTGGCTCCATCCACTCGCGAAGGTGATCCTTCACGTAGCGGATGTACCCGACGGTCGTGAAGACCTCGGCAATGAAGCTCTCGTGTTTCGAGCGTGATCCGAAGTCGGCGGCGATGGCCTCCGCGAGCTCGTCCTTTTTTGCGATCAGCGCGCGTTCGAGCTTCGTGAGCTGTTCGATGCGCTGGTCGTGCGTTGGCGCGCCCTGCTTTTTGAAAGCAGCACGCAGCTTCGCGAGAGTTCCTTCGAGATCCGTCGAGCTTTCCGTTTCAGTCACGGGCCGAGTGTGCACGCGCGCGCGCGCTTGCACAACTGCGTTCGACAGGTGTCTCGGGTCTTAGAACGTCGTTACGCCGCAGCTACCGATGGGACCGACGGACGTCTCAGCGCCGCACTGGCCCTGTGAGCAACCGTTCTTGAACTGGCAGGCGCACCCGCACTGGCCGCAGTTCGTTCCATCATTGAGAAGGTCGACGCAGGTGTTGTTGCAGCAACCCTGGTTCAGGCTCTTGTCGCAACACGTTCCGCCACAAGAAATTTGAGTCTTGGCGTTGCAGACCTGGGTGCAGGGATTCGCGGAGCACCCTGTCGTGCAGGGGTACGGAAGCTTCGCGGGGCAGGCGCACGTCCCCGCGGAGCAAACGCCGTTCTGCTGGCACTGGGTGCACGAGTTTCCACAGTGCGTCGGGTCGGTGTCGCTGTAGCAGCCGTCGCCGCACTGGTGATAACCCGCCGCGCACTTCGCTTTGCACTTCCCCGCGTCACAGATGACCGCGCCGGTCTGCCCGCCCGTCGCGAGGTTTCCGCAATCCTTAGCGCAAGTACCGCAGTGCTTCGGATCGCTTTGAAGATCGACGCAGTCGGCATCGCAAATCTGATTGGGCGCCTGACACGTCGATTGGCATTCGTAGGTCGAGCCGACGCGCACGCAGAAAGGGGTGGGGAGGCGGCAGTCGTTGCCGCAATCGCCGCAGCTTGTCTTCTTCGAGAGCGACGTTTCGCAGCCCGTGTCGTCTTTGCCGTCGCAGTCCTTCCACCCGGACTCGCAGCCGCCGCCCTGAGATTTATTGATCGCGCATGCCGTCGCCGAGGTGCCCGCGACGCCGATGCAGCCTGGGATCGCATGCGGGATGTTGCACGCTGCGCATTCTACCGAGCCGCAGCCGAAGTTTGGATCCGTATCCGAACGGCATTGCCCCGTCGTACAGCGCTTCTCACCGTTGCCGCACGCGACGAGTCCCGCATCCTCTTGCGCGCCGGTGTCGAGCGTGGCGCCCGCATCGATGTATTCGGCCTTGTCGATCCCGACGAGCGCGTTGCAGCCGCCCATCCAGCCAATGCCGACGAAGCAGAGAATTCCAAAGAAAAGATGACGCATGATCAGAAACTCCCTTTCAAAGAGGCTCCAGCGACGCCACTGCCGAACCAAGGCGAGAACGCCGTACGCGTCTCACGAACGTGTTCTTCGACGTTCTTGGGGGCGATGAGGACCGTGACGATGCCGGCACCCGCGAGCACTGCGCCGCCGACGAAAAAGACGGACGAGAGCGTTCCCGCCGAACGTGCTTGCTCGCGTAGTTGGGGGCCATCGGCGTTGGAACAGATGTCGGTCGAGGCGGAGCAGCCGCCGTCGCTATTCGACGCGTTGTTTTTCGAAATGGCTCGCGCGCCGAAGATTCCGCCGACGATGAGCGACGCGCCGCCGACTCCTACGAGAGACCAACCGACGATGCGCTGCGTGCCGCCGCGCTCGTGGACGACGACCGTGTCTTGCGTCGCGAATGATCCATCGGTCCTCGGAGCTTCGATTGGCGCGTTGACGAGCTCGGGAATCTCGACGATTGCTTCGCCGCGAATCGTGATCTTTTTCTCCCACGCGAGCTTCTTCGGTGCCGTCGCTTTGAAGGCGTGCTCGCCTTCGTCTACGGGAATGCGCGAGCCGAGCTGCGCTTTGCCAACGAGGACGCCATCGCGCGTGATTTCGAGCCCCGGCGTCGCGTTGGGCTTCACTGTCACGTAGGACATCAGCTTCTCTTCGGCAGCGGCACGCTGGCGCGCGTCTTCTTCGCGCTCCCGCTGGTTCGCAGCCTTCGCAGAGTCGGCGACTTCGGTGAACGCGGCCCACGAGCTCGCGTGACGTCCGATGTGCGAGAAACACTGCGCGAGATTGTAGAGAGTGCCCATGCCCGGATCGAGGCGTTGGCTCTCCTCGAACTTCGGACACGCCTCTTCGAACTTGTTCGCCTGCGCGAGCTCGCGCGCTTGCTTGAACAAGAGCTCGGCGGCGGCGGTGTCGCCGGGGGCGGCGAAGGCGTTCGAAGTAAGGAGAAAACTAGAGAAGACAAGCGGTGCGGCGAAACTAAGAGAGCGAAGCCTCATTTACGTGATCCCCAATCGACTGTGCCCGAGGGCTTTTTTTCTACCTTGTCTGTCTTCACGGTGACGGGCTTCTTGGCACCGCCACCCGTAGTAACCTTCGCCGCCGTGGTGGCTGATGCCGCCGGAATGGCCGACGCGCTCGCAGCAGCGGTGGTCGATGTCGTCGTCTCGATGCCTGCGGGATTCGTCGCAGCGACAGTTCCGGTCGGAACGGGGTCGGTCGCCTTCGGCGGCTCGACTGCGAGCTTCGTGGGCTCGGGCGTGCTCGTTCCCTTGGACTTCGAGAGAGCGACGCCGGCTCCGATGAAGAGAACGACGGCGCACACCGCAGCGATCACGAAGACGGGCGTCTTCGATTTTTTTCCGGGAGGTTGCGACCACGACGTCTCCGTCATCGCCATCGGACTCGGGTTGCGCCTGGGCTCGTGCGCCTGGAGACTCGGCACACGCGGACCCGTGATGCGGCTCGGATCGAGCTGGAGAACGCGCGCGGCTCGTTGCGCCGAACCACGCGTGGCTTCGGTTCCGAAAGGCGTGAGCGCGAAGGCGAGCTCGGCGACGTTTGGGAAGCGCGCGTCGGGAGACTTTTGCAAGCAGCGTGAGATGATCTCTTCGAGCTCGTGCGGAACGTCTGCGCGTCCCACGGGCTTCTCGCGATCTTGAAGGATGGAGGCGCAGAGCTCCGTCATCGTCGCGCCGTCGAAGGGGGGTGTGCCGACGAGAAGCTCGTAGAGGATGGTGCCCACGGCCCAGATGTCTGCGCGGGCATCGACATCGCGTGTGGAGCGCATTTGTTCGGGCGACATGTACTTCGGCGAGCCCATGACCGCGTCCGCGCGCGTGGCTTTGAAATCGCCTTCTTTTTGCGCCACTTTCGAGATTCCGAAGTCCAGTACCTTCGCCGAATCGGTACCGTCGCGGCGCTTGACGA
>JAHFDV010000490.1:556-4607 GCA_023248815.1 Myxococcales bacterium | reverse complement strand
CACGATGTCTTCGCGAATGCGATCGATCTCGAGCGTCTCCCCAGGCGTGGTGGCGCGACGAGTCACGAACACTTTGATGCCTTCGACGACGAGCGGCCGAGCCCATGCGGCCGCCAGTTGCGCCGAGATTGGCACGTCGGAGGTCCATCTCAGCGGGAGAAAGTAGGGCCGTTTTGCGGGCTCGCCGAGAACACTAAACACTCGACCCGATCCCGCATAGAGCACGAGCCCACTCGGATTGCTTCGGTATATCGAGTTCGCGCCTTTTCGTCCGAACGCAGCGTGGAGCACGTCATAGCCGACCGGAACGTCATAAGAGAGGAGGCGCGGATCGGCGAGCTCTCGAGTTGCGTAGGAATACTTCGAGCTCGCACGCAGATGCATTAGGAGCGCAGTGAGCAGAATGGCGAGCGCGAGCGCGAGCGGGATGGGCGCGACATGAAATGGCTGATCACCTCGTACGAGGGAGCGCGTCGTGGCAGCGAGGAGAAGAGGTAGTGCGGCAGCTACCGTGACGTACCGCGCGCGTGCCTCCGCTCGCACGTGAACCTGATGAATCCTGCGGACAGGCGCGAGCTCGTCTTCCGTAAGCACTCGTTCCGAGACGGGGCGACGCTCGCGATACCAGAGGGTGCCGCGCGTGGAAGCGTGTGGGTTGAGCGCCGGGCCGTCCGAATTTCGCTCCCCGTCGGCCGACATTGGCAAAGAGTACCGGACCTATGCGTTGGGCAAAGTGGAAGCGGACAGCGGCGCGGAGGCGAGAGCGTTGCGGACCTCTCCGCGACTAAATTAGGTTCCCCTACTTCGACTGCATCCGCATTCGGACCTTCGACCGTATCGCGCTTGATCACTTCTTCGTGCAGCGCCTTCACGATCTCTTTCTCGTCCACGAGCACGTCGATCACGCGCCGCAGCTCTCGGCCAAGTGTTGCCCATTGTGACGACGACGTCCCACGATCTTCCCTAACGTCGCGGATCGACCATGACTCGAGTCATAGATGGGAATGTGGGCATTGCCGCTTCAAGTCAGCGGAGTTCGGGTGCGGCGCTTACGGACAAAAAACGTGCATCACGCATGGACCGGTTCGTCTGGTTCGCGATAAACATCTGACTGATGCGTGCCTCGCTCCGTTCGCTCATTCCCTTCGGCGCTTCTCTCTCCTGCATCGTCGTCGCCTGTGGAACCGATCCTGATCTCTTCGTCGGGGCAGACGCTTCGACGGCAGACACCGGCGCTGCCGATGCGGGTCCCAAGACCGACGCGAGCGCCGCGACGTACTCGATCGGCGGAACGGTCTTGGGCCTGAAGGGAAGCGGGCTCGTCCTGCGAAACAACGGCGGCGACGATGTGAAGGTTTCTGCGCCAGACGCGGCCGGGAACGTGACGTTCACTTTCCCGACGTCGGTCGAGGCAGGCTCTGCCTACTCGATCGAGATCCTCACGCAGCCATCGATTCCTACGCAGACGTGTACGCTTTCGGGCAACGCTGGAACGCTCGTTGCGGGGAACGTGAGCACAGTCGTCGTCAACTGCACGACCAACACTTATACGGTCGGCGGTAAGATCGCGGGCCTCGCGGGCACGGGTCTCGTGCTTCAGAACAACGGCGGGAACGACATAGCGGTTTCTTCGAGTGCATTCGCGTTTCCTATGGCGATGAGCGGAGAGCCATTTGCGGTGACCGTCCTCACGCAACCTTCGGCTCTTTCGCAGACGTGCATCCCTTCGAGTCCAGCGGTCGGCACCATCGCCGACGCCAACGTCACCATCGACTTCGTCTGCAGCACGAATGCTTACACGGTCAAAGCAACCGTAGACGGACTCGTCGGGACAGGACTCGCGCTCCAAAACAACCTCGGCGACAACCTTCCCTTTGCGACGAATACGACGCTTGCCTTCGCGACCAAGATTCTGAGCGGTGGAACCTACGGTGTGACGACGCTCACACAACCGACGAGCCCGTCGCAGGAATGCAGCGCTTCCGTCGGGTCCGGCAGCGTCACGGATGCGGACATCGATGTCGCCGTGAAGTGCAGGAACAAGCGCAAGCTGAGCGTCAAAGTGTCGGGGCTCATCCCGGGCAGCGTGACCTTCCAAAACAATGGGGCCGACGATCTCGTTGTTTCTGCAAACGGAAGCTTTACCTTTCCCGCTGATGTCGTTGCGGGCAAGGGATACGCGCTCACTGTTTCTTCGCAGCCGAAAGATCCGCCGCAGACCTGCTTCGTGACGACAGGTGCGGCGGTAGGAACGGTGCCTGATGCAGACTCGACGATCAACGTGAAGTGCGAGACCTATGTCACCGCGAACGGTTTGAACTGGTATTACAACTCGGCTGCGTGCGCGCAGCCGTGCAACACCGTGTGCTCGTTGTTCGGCAAGGTGCCGGCGAATGACGCCGTCGTCTTTGAAGCGCAGAATACGGAGGCGGAGTGCCAGTCGGTGAGCTCCGCTTTCGGTATCAGTGATCCAGTTTTCGTCGATGCATTTCTAAGCGCGTGCATCGAGGATACAGGTCTCGGAAATAAGCCACACGGGACATTCTATTGCTCTACGCGGGCAACCTGCCCCGCGAGACATCGGACAGTCATCGATTCTCCGAACGGCAAGTGCGGCGACGAGTATGCACATCGATCGATCTGCGCGTGCGAGTGAAGTGCGCAGTGAATCGAAGCCCCACGAGGGCGCATTCTTCCTCTGCGACGGGGCGGCGATTCATCTTTAACTCTCCCCAAAGCGGGATTGCCGCTTCGTGAACGATCTTTCAGTGTGAATTCCCGTTTTTTTTATCGAATTCGATCGTCGTGGAACGGGTCTACCAACTAAATCAAGCGACCGTCGGGCTACCCAATAAGGTTCCGAGCACGAGGGTCAACATCACGATTCCTTCAGTCGACCCAGGATGTCTCAGCATACGATTCTGGATGCGAGTGCTCCGCTGTTTCCGACGACGGTTCGGGCCTTCTTCTGCCGCGCCACCGGCACGGCGCACCCGCGCCATCTCGCGATTTTCGACGGCTCTCAAGTCTTAAGCTTGAGACGAGCAAGCTGTTCCTGAGGATCCCAGCCATGAGGAGGTTCCGAACGTCCAGCATCCCAAACCATGCCGCCATCGATCCACCGCTCCCGCCATTTTTCGAACGAAAAATTCTTGTCGTCGTCGGTCACCCCAAACTGGAAGGAACATGACGGGCAGATTTCGTACGAACCTCCTCCTGCGGACGACCTCGGAGTTTCTTCAAGGCCGTCGTAACCGCACACTGGACATCGATATCTCATGGCTCCCAAGGTTCCACTCCGGGCTGACGGGAGAAGTAAGAAGGGCTACTTGGGGTGAAGTAGGTCCTCGTCGTGCCGTCCGGGTTATAAGCGCCGAATCGATCGGTTGCGGGATCGAAAACGCGAATTACCCCCTCAGAATCAATCTTGGTGGGGAATCCACTTTCCTGCGCTTCCATCAGGAAGCTTGAAGCTTCCTTGGCGTACGCCTCCGCCGAACTCGACCCGAAGTCGGCTCCGTGATCGGCGAAGTGTCTCCCAAGGGATGCTGGATTGCCCCAGCTCTCCGCGGAGGATAGGCCGGCCGCACCGCACGCTGCTCCCTTTGTGAAGACTCCCGCCGCGCCAATTCCCATGGCCAAGTCGACTCCGGTCGCGGGCCTCTGTTCTGGCGTGAGAACCACGACAGCGCCGCCCAAACCGGTTGCAGCAGCAAGGACACCGTTCAGCATCGCCGCGCCGTATTCTCCCGCCTGCCAAGAATGCGACGCCTGGTCAGAGAAGTAAGCCCCGGCGCCGAAAAGATCGCCGAGCAACTCGCCCTTCAACTCGGCCGGAAGGAGGCCGACATTGCCCATCCCGGCCCCCGGGCGGTGCCTTCCACTCGGGTCCCTCCACTTGACAGGGTTCTGGTCTGGCCACCCGAAGAGTGTTGTGGCCGGGTCTTGATAGCCGAGTTGGTCCACCTCAAGGAAGCTCGCAAGCTGCGGCGCCCACCACCGCGCGCGCATGTCGTACAAGCCGCCGGTAAACTCATCGCGCCACCTCGCT
>JAHFDV010000490.1:0-546 GCA_023248815.1 Myxococcales bacterium | reverse complement strand
GGGTTGATTCACGACGGGTGCTGGCGTCATCCCGCTCGGCGCAATGTCCTGTCCGAACGCCGTGTATTTGTAGCCGCCCAAATCCGAACCGTTCGGTCCACGGAGCCGCCGGACATTTCCCGCGAGGTCGACTTCGTAATACGTCGTCGTCGAACCTTCTCTGAAGCTCAACGGAGCATCCGTTCCTTCGGACAAGTACGACCGCTGAAGGAGCCCGCTCGTTGGCGACAGATAGTCTATGACGCCCGAGATGTTCGAGAACTCGTCGTAGACGTAGTACTCCTCGTCCGTCGCGATGCTCAGGCTTCCTGAATAGAATACGCGAGAAGCGATCCGAAGGTACGGGTCGTATCCGAGCTGCTCATATTGATTGGAACCAGCGAATTTTTTGAACTCGTACGGCCGACCAAGAAGGTTGTTCTTGATGGTCAAGCCATTGAACGCCGTAACGAAACCCCCGTTGTGCGTGATCGTACTTCCACCGAAGGTCGCTGCGAGACCAGACGGAGCGGTTCCGCCACCCACCAGCTTGGTGCGAAGCAGATT
>JAHFDV010000129.1 GCA_023248815.1 Myxococcales bacterium | reverse complement strand
AGAAGGTCCGTCTGACGCGAAAGACCTGCAAGCGTGAGAGCCCACGCGGCAAACGTGAGCGTGCCCGCGGTGATTTGCAGCGAAGACGCGCGCTCGGTAAAGGCTCGCGTTCCCGCTTCCGAGAGTCGGATCGTCCGCGTAAAGCGAACCGGTGGATCTTGGTCGATGCTCTCCGGAGAGACATCGCCGTGAACCTTCGTCGGATGCGCGAGACCCGCGAGCTTCTTCGTCCAGAAGGCCACATCGACTCCGTGCGGCCGGCGAGACAGCCACGCGAGATGGCTTCGAAGTTTCGCTCCCCTCGCCTTTGGCGGTTCGGCGGACGAAGTGATCGCGGCGTAGCTCTTCGCGATCTCGGCGAGAACGATTCCTCGCGACCAACCGTCCGTCATGGCGTGGTGCTGGCAGGTCAGAAGCGTCGTGACCTTCGTGCCAAGAACGAGATGAACATGCGGCTCGGAGGGCACTCGCAGCGTGCGGAGCTCGGCGAGCTTGTCTTCGACGAAGCGTTCTTGCGCCTCTTGGGGCGTGGCTCGCAAGTCATGAAGGTGAAAACGCCGCGCGCCCTTCTTGCGCACGACCTGAACAGGTTCGCTCAACCGGTCCCAGAGGATCGCCGTGCGCATGGCATCGAATCGCTCCGTCACGCGCTGGAATGCTTCGAGCAGTGCATGTGGGTCGAGCGACGTCTCGAATTCATACTTCGCACAGAGAAGGTAGGCATCGTCCGACGTCCGCAGCGAGTGGAAGACGAGTCCGGCTTGCAAGGGCGTGAGCGGAAGAACGTCTTCGATGTCGTCTGCGGGAACGGTCTCGACGATCGTCGCGAGGTCACGTCGCGAGAGGCGAATGAGGTTGAAGTCCGTGGGAGAGAGCGTCGCGGGTGCCGCCGCCGCTGCTCGCGCGAGGCCTTCCAACGAGTCACGGAAGCGAGCGAGAAGCTCGTCGATCTTGGCGCGCTCGAAAACGTCCGATCGGAAGGCGCAATTGACGACGAGGCTTCCCCCCGCCTCGAGAAGGTTGAAGTCGAGAAGGTAGGGTGTCGTCGCGTCCTTCGAAACGCTGTCGCCCGTGCTCTCGTCCGCACCAGCAAAGACGCCGACCTCGTCTGGAGTCGCCTGCGCATTGCGAGCGTCGTCCGCGTGGGAATCTCTGTCGCTGGTCCCGCCGCTCGTTTGCCCAAGATAGTTGAATGAGACGAAGGGCTGCGGGAGCGCGCGTAGTGAAGCCGCGATCGACGTACCCGAGAGCCGCTTCACTGCTTCGAACGGAATTCCGCGGAGTGGGAGCGCGCGAACGCTCTCTTTCGTATCGATGAGCAGCTCCGCCGGCGACGCTTGTCGCGAGATTGGGAGGAGAACTGGGAAGGTCGACGTGAACCAACCGACCGTGCGCGAAACATCGAGCCCCGTGACCTCCTCGTCTCGCCCATGGCCTTCGAGGTTCACGAGGAGGGCTGCCCTCTCCTCCCTGGCAGTATGGCCGTGGAGTGCCGACGCAAGAGCGGCGAGGAGGAGCTCGTCGACGCGCAGGCCGAGCGGGATGAGCGCCTTCGTGAGAACGATTGACGTGACGGAGGGATCGATCTCGATGGATGCGTTTCGAATCGACGCGCGATCGACCCGCGCCGGAGAGACCGGATGCTCCGTCAACGAGAGGACTTCGTTCCACGGCAGGTCCAACCAGCGCGCGGCCGTCGCCTGAAACTCGTCCTGCGCCGCGAGCTCCTGCATGCGGAGAAGCCAAGAGCGGAACGAAGTCGTCTTGGCCGGGAGCGGCGCGTCCGAGAAGAGAGCCGAGTGAAAGTCCTCGACGAGGATACGCCACGAGACGCCGTCGATGACGAGGTGATGCGCGAGCAAGAAGAGGCGACCTTCATAGAACGACGAATCTCGACCGTGACCCAAGTCGAAGTACGCCACCGAGAAGAGCGGGCCGTGCTCTACGTTCAGAGACCGCTGAAGACGCTCGCACGTCTCTTCGATGCTTCGACGCTGCTCTTCTGGCGCGAACGAAGCGAGATCGACGAAGGTCGTCGTAGGCGATTCCGACGATGCGGGGATCGCCTCCTGACGCCAGCCAACGTCTCCCGCGCTGAACTTGTGCCGAAGCGCGTCATGGTGGTTCACGACCGCACGCGTCGCCCGCGTGATCTGCGCTTCCGAGATACGCTCTCGCGTGCGAAGCGTGAAAAGCAGCGACTGATTGAAGTGGTGAATCGCTGCTGTCTGGTCTTCGAAGAAATTCTGCTGCACTGGACCGAGCGGCGCGATGCCAGGAACGAAGTCGTCGACGGCAGCAGAATCTGCGCGAGAGATGTTCGCCGCGAGCTCCGCAACGGAAGGATGCTCGAAGATCGCCGCGACCTTCGTTTTGAACCCGGCCGCTCGAATCGCTGCCACGAGCTGCATCGCGCGAATCGAGTCGCCGCCACGCTCGAAGAAGTTGTCCGCGACGCCGAGCCCCTCCACACCGAGAATGGCCCGGAAGACCTGCAGAAGGGCTTCTTCCGTCGGATTCTTCGGCGCCACGAAAGCCGCGCGCGACTGCTCGAGATTCGGTGGGGGAAGCGCCCTTCGGTCGATCTTGCCGTTCTGATTGACGGGCCACTCGTCCAAAAAGACGAAGAATGAAGGCACCATGTACTCGGGCAGAGCGGCGGCGAGCGACCGCAGGAGCTCGGCTCGGAGAGCTTCTTGATCGATCGCTGGTTTCGCCACGAGATACGCGACGAGTCGCTTCGACGCTCCGTCTCCGACCGCAAGAACGAGCGCGCCGTCGATGAACGACGAGCCCCTCAACACGTGCTCGATCTCGCCGAGCTCGATTCGATACCCACGCAGCTTCACCTGGAAGTCGATGCGACCCAGAAACGCGAGCTGCCCGTCACTTCGCCAACGAACGAGATCGCCCGTCCGATAGAGACGGTCTCCGCTTCCTCGGGTGAAAGGATGAGGAATGAACTTCTCGCCGGTGAGCGCGGGCTGATCGAGGTAACCGCGTCCTACGCCGCGCCCTCCGATCACCAGCTCGCCCGCCGCGCCGAGTGGTGCAAACGCGAGAGACTCATCCAAGACGTAGAGCTCGACGTGATCGAGAGGCGTTCCGATGGGGGGCGCGAGCGGATCGCCGACGCGGATCTCTGCTCGCGAAGCGAGAACGGAACACTCGGTGGGGCCGTAGTGATTGAAGAAGCCGAATGGGCGCGCGTCGCGCAGACCGTGTCCCAAGCGATCGGATCCCGTGAGCAGTGCTCGGAGCGAAGCGAGCGAGGAAGGAGGAAGTTCGAGGAGCGCCTCCGCGATGAGCGGTGGGACGCGGAGAAGAGAGACCCGGTGACGACTCAAGAACGCCGACAGCTCGATCGGTGCGAGGCGCATCTCTTCTGGAATGAAGACGACGGTCGCACCCGCGAGGAGAGCCGGCCACAGCTCGAGAGCAAAAGCGTCGAACGCCATGGAGGCTTGTTGAGCGACGCAGTCCTCGGGGCTGAGCGCATAGACACGCGTGAACCAGTCGACGAGGTTTTCCAAACCTTCGTGAGTGAGCTCGACACTCTTCGGCTTGCCCGTCGAGCCCGAAGTCGAAATGACGTAGGCCCGTTGGAGAGGATGGCGCCGCGCATGAACCGGACGGCGGTCGAGCGTCGCGGCGGCGTCGATGATCACGCACCGCGCAAGCTCCGTGGGTTCGCCTGACATGGATTTCGCGTGCTCGCGGACGATCGGATCCTCTGCAGCGACGACGAGAACCTTCGCGTCGGAGGCCAGGATGTGACGGCGGGCGGCGGGAAGTTGAACGTCGATCGGCAAATATGCGGCGCCGACCTTCCACGCGGCGAGGAGCGCGGTGACGAGCTCGAAAGACCGCGGGAGCGAAACCGCGACGACGTCATCGTACGAAATCCCGCGATCGCCGAGCTTCTTGGCGAGAGCGTTGGCTCGGCGATCGAGCAGCGAAAAGGACAACGTGTCCTCGCCGCCGCGAAGTGCCACGGCATCGGGCGTGTTTTCGACGCGATCGTGAAAGCGCTCGATGAGCGAGCGAATGTCTCCACTCGGAGTGGCGCCGCGCGCGAGGCGCGTGAGCTCTGCGAGCATTCGACTCGAGAGGAGAGAAAGATGAAAGAGCGCCGTATCGGGCGATTCGGCGAGAGCGTGGGCGCTGCTCGAGATCGCCTCCGAGAGCCAGTCGAGGTTCTTTTGATCGGATCGATTGCGGTCGACTTCGAGCGCGACGCCCAGCGACGGCGACCATCCGAGGACGACGGGATATGCGAGCGGAATCTGTTCGCCTGGAGAAAGAAGCACGCGAACTGCTTCGCGTTGGAGGTTTCCGAGCGTGCGTAGCTGCTCGACGCGGCTCGTGAGGGATTGCGCGAGCGAACGAAGTGTACTTTCGTCCGTGATTGAAATGCGAAGGGGAACGACTTCTCCGTCGCGATCGAGACCGACGAGCAGGTCGGAAGAGCGCGAGAATTTTCTCAGAGCCACCAACACCGAAACCGCCAGAGTGAGCTCGAGAGAAGGAGCGCCCGCACGGGACGCCAGAAGTTCGCGAATCGTCTCGAGCGACTCTTTCGGAAGCGCGAGGCGGACACGTGTCCCGTCGCCTTCGCGGCCCGACGCGTCGCCAGGTAGATCCAATGGAGCCGGCGCATCCTCGAAGATCGCTTTCCACGCTGCGTCCCTCGCCTCGATTTCCGCGAGCGAGCTCATAGTGTTCGGTGCGCTTTCGAAGACCGGCAGTGCGCGCGCCAATTGCGAACGTGTCGTGCTCGCCCTCTCCGTGCTGGTGCACTCGAGAATGTGGCGAACGACGCGCTCGACGGTGGGAACGAGGCTCGCGACGATATCTGCCGGGAGTCGATGACGGTCGATCCGGAATCTGAACGTGAGGGCGTCCGTGAGCACGACAGCGGCCGCAAGCGGATAGTGCGTCGGATCGAGCGCCGTGATCGAACGAAGGGGCAGCCCCGATGCCTCGAGTGCTGCTTGATCGACCGGGTAGTTCTCGAAGGCGAACACCGTATCGAAAAGTGCAAGCGCGGCAGGAAGCCCTGCACTCTTCTGAACCGAGAGAAGTGGCGACTGGTGATGCGGCTGGAGCTCGACGAGCTCACGCTGCAGGTTCGTCAACCAATCGACGACGGACACGTCTCCGATCCGGACGCGAACGGGAAGCGAGTTGATGAGCGGGCCGACGACGTTGAGCGGGTCTCCGTGAGTGGCGTCTCGCCCAGACACTACATAGCCAAGAACGAGATCGGACCTTCGGACGAGACCCGACATCGCGAGCGCCCAGACGGCGAAGCTGAGCGTGCTCGAAGTGATGCGCAGCCGTTTTGCGGTCTCCACGAAGACGGCCGTTTCATCCTTCGACAGCGCGAAGTGCAAGTCGTCGCGAAGCGCGTTGCCGTTCTCCGGCGCGACGCCAAGAAGCGGCGTCGCGCCCTTCAGCCCGTGGAAGTATTCCTTCCAAAACCGCGCGGCCTCCGCGTCGTCTTGGTCGGCGAGGAGCATGACGTGATCCCGCCATCGCGGTGTCGGCGAATGCGGTGGCTCTCGATCCGTCGCGAGCGCGGCGTAGGTGCTCGCGACCTCCGCAAGCAAGATGCCCTGCGACCAACCGTCGATCATTGCGTGATGCTGGCAGCTGAGGAGTGTGTGCACCTCTTGCCCGACGAAAAGATGGAAGTGCGGTTCGGCCGGGACGATGAGCTTCTTGAGCGCGGCGTAGCGATCGTCGATGACGCGACGCTGCTCCTCCGCACCAAGGTGGCGAAGGTCGTGAAGATGGATGTTCCGGGCGCCATGCTTGCGAACGACTTGCACGGGTGCACGCAATCCGTCCCAGAGGATCGCCGTGCGTAGCGCATCGACGCGATCCATGACGAGGTCGATTGCACGAACGAGCTGCTCTGGAACGAGGGCCGTCTCGAACTCGTACTTCGCGTACACGAGATACGTGTCGTCGTGCGCACGCAACGTTTGAACGAGAAGACCCGATTGCAGCGGTGTCAGCGGAAGAATGTCGTCGATGTCGTCCGGTGGAACGGTTCGTTCGATGACGGAGAGCTCCGCGCGCGATATTTTCGAGAACGAGAAGTCCGATGGCGAGAGCGTCGGCGAAGCGTTTTTGGCAACGTGTGCCAGCTTCGTGATCGCTTCGCGAAATCGCTGGAGGAGCTTCTCGACCGATGTCTTTCGGAACGCGTCGGGGCGATAGGTGCAACGAAGGTAGATCTCCTCGTTGCCCTCGATCAGACTGAAGTCGAGCAACGTGGCCGTTCGAGCGAGGGGAGCGATGTCCGCACTCTTCGGCTCATTCGCAAACGCGAAGCCTGCACCCTGCTCGTTCCCGTCTTGGCTCGCGCCTCCCGTACTCGTTTGCCCGAGATAGTTGAAGACGATGGGCGGCGAAGGAAGGTCTGCGAGGCGCGAGGCCACCGGCGATTGGGAGAGATGGCGGACGACTCCGAAAGGAATGCCGCGCATTGGCAGCGAACGGAGCGCATCCTTCGTCGCAAGGAGAAGGTCGATGTCGCTCGCTCTCGCTGCTCGCGTCAGGAGCACGGGGTACGAAGAGGTGAACCATCCGATCGTTCGCGACACGTCCAGTCCCGAGACGTCTTCCTCGCGGCCGTGTCCTTCGAGATTCACGAGAATCCTGGTCTCGTCTTGGCCGTCTGAAAGGGCCATCGTCAGCGCAGCGAGGAAGAGCTCGTCGACGCGCAACCCGAGCGGACGCAGACTCTCTGTCAATACGAGCCGCGTCGTTTCGCGGTCGACGACAGTTTCCACGGTGACGAGGTCGCCATGGGCGCTCGATGCCCGTGGTGCGAAGTCCGTCGGAAGCGCGCGCAGTTCATGCCACGGGAGCTCCAGCCATGCCTCGGCGGCCTTCTGGAACCTCGCGCTCTCCGCGAGCTCCGCCATCCTGAGGAGCCACGATCGGAAAGACGTGGTTTTCTCCGGAAGCTTCGGTAGCGACGTTTGCGAGCCTTGCGAGAGTAACGACGCCAGGTCTTCGAAAAGGATTCGCCAGGAGACGCCGTCGATCACGAGATGGTGCGCGACGATGAAGAGCCGGTCCATGTCGGGATCGCTCATCGTGAAGTGCCCCACGTGAAACAGCGGCGCTTGCGCGAGATCGAAGACGGAGAGGCGCGTGCATTCTACAGATAGCGCCGAGAGACTTTCTGCATGCGAGAGCTGCGACAGATCGACGAGGGAGAACGTCACCGCCGGTCGTTCGGCGCGAGCCTCTTGCGACCACGTCCCATTCGAGGCTCGCTCGAAACGATGCCCGAACGCATCGTGATGCTGCACGAGGGCCTGAAACGCACGCGCGAGACGGTCGGTATCCTCTCCCTTGCGGACGGCGAGAAGCATGGATTGGTTGAAGTGCGGATTGCCCGCGTACTCGCCGAAGAACCACGCTTGAATGGCCCCGAGCGGCGTCGGGCCCGGAACGAAGGTCGCCGAAGGCGCTTCACCGGGGGCGGCGCGCCGCAGTCTAGCTGCGAGCTCCGCCACGCTCGGGGCGGCGAAGAGATCGGCGACCTTCAGCGCGTATCCCGCCGCACGCACGCGCGCGACGAGCTGCATCGCGCGAATGGAGTCGCCGCCGACGGCGAAGAAGCTGTCATGAATGCCGACGACCTCACGGCCGAGCGTGCTCGCGAAGATGTCTGCGAGCGTCTTCTGCTCCGCCGTCGTTGCCGCGACGATCTCATGCGCGGGAAGCGAGGTCGTTGGAGGGATCGCCGCGAGCGCTTTGCGATCGACCTTGCCGCTAGAATTGATCGGCATGCGATCGAGACGGACGATGGATGTCGGCACCATGTAGCTCGGCAAGCGCGCGACGAGCGCAGCACGAATCGAGGTTTCGTCGGCAGTGCCCTCGACGTAGGCGGCGAGTTGTTTCTCGTCGCCGACTCCGACGAGAAGGACCACCGCGACACGCACTCCCGGGATCGCGGCGAGCGCATGGTCGATCTCGCCGAGCTCGATTCGGAATCCACGCAACTTGATTTGGAAATCGATACGGCCGAGGAAGTCGAACGAACCCTCGCTCGTGAGACGTACGAGATCGCCCGTTCGGTACATCCGTGCTCCCGCGTCGTCGACGAAGGGATTGGGGATGAACCGATCTGCCGTGAGATCACCTCGACGTACGTAGCCATGGGCCAATTGATCGCCCGCCAAGAAAAGTTCGCCAGGCACGTTGGGAGGCGTCGGCAAAAGGTCTTCGCCGAGGACGTACGCCGCGGCCTCCGCGAGAGCCTTCCCTATCCCCTGCGCGTTGTCGGCCGATGAGACGCGGCGCATCGTCGCGCAGATACTGAATTCGGTAGGGCCGTAGGCGTTGACGAGCATGCGTCCTGCGCAACGTTCGACCACCTTTTGTGTGCACGCCTCCCCGCCGCTGATGACGCCGCGGAGCGTAACTGGAAGATCCTGACTGACGATGAGCGAAGGAGGAAGAAGCGCGTGCGTGATTCGCTGTTGCTCGAAAAACGCGAACGGTTCATCACGCTCGTCATCGGGACAGATCACCAGCGTCGCTCCCCGAAGGAGCGCCATGAAGATTTCGGCGACGGATGCGTCGAAGGTGTAGGCCGAGAACTGGACGACGCGATCCCCCGGACCGATTTGGACGGAGCCGCCCATCGATCGACTGACGTGCGCAATGCTGCGATGAGCGAGGAGCGCTCCTTTTGGCTCTCCCGTCGAGCCGGAGGTAAAGATGACGTAGGCGGGAAGCTCGACGCTGAGGTTATTCGGAAGCGTCGCGTCGCTCGAATCCTCGCTCGCGACGTCTACGAGCACGAGGGGGATTCCCTTCAGCAATGGATGCGATGCGAGCGACGACCAGGTGACGGCAACGGAGACGTCGATCTGCGAGAGCATCTTCTCGACACGCGCCGCCGGCATTGCGGGCTCGAGAGCGAGGTAAGCTGCGCCGGCTTTCAGAACGCCGAGAATGGCCGTCACCGTGTCGAACGATCGGTCGACGAGGACGGGTACGACCATTCCCGTACGGACGCCCGATGCACGAAGAGCGCGCGCAAGTTTGGTCGCCGCGCGATCGAGCTCGGTGTAGGTGAGCGTGACGTTGCGCGAGGAGACGGCGACGAGATCGGGAGTGCGAGTCACCTGCGCTTCGAAGTCACGATGGAGGAGCGAGGCGCTCGAGTCCGTGATCGCTCCCCTTCCGAGCGCAATGAGGCGACGCTCCACATCGTGCGGGAGCCGCGCAAGCTCTTCGAGCGGCAAGCTCGATGAGGTGCAAGCGCGCTCGAGAATTCGCACGTAGTCAGCCATCCAGCGCTCGATGGTCGCGCGGTCGAAAAGGTCGCTATTGAAGTTGAAGGACGGGAATAGCTCGCCCTCTCCCTGACCGATCGAAACGACGAGCTCGAACGGCGCGGACTCGACGGGGATTTCGACGGGCTCGAAGCGCACGCCGTCGCCGAGCCTCAACACGGCCGTTTCATTGTTCTGGAGAACCAAAAGCACTTGGAAGAGCGGACTCCGCGAAGCATCACGCACGGGCGAAATAGCCTCGATGAGCCGTTCGAGCGGAAGGTCTTGGTGCTCGAATGCCTCGAGCGTGAGCGTTTTCACGTTGCGCAGAAGATCGCGGAACGACTCCGTCGACGAGACGCGAGCTCTGATTGGAAGCGAGCTCGCAAAAAAGCCGATGAGACGCTCCGTATCGGGATGCTGGCGACCAGCCACGGGTGTACCGACGACGAAGTCCTTTTGCCGCGTGTACTTTGCAAGGAGTGCGTAGAACGCGGAGAGAAAGACCATGAACAGCGTCGCTCCCTCGCTGCGCGCGAGCGTCTCGAGCTGAGAGGTGACCGTCCGATCGATGCGCGCGTACACCGTGTCTCCGCGGTAAGTGACGCTCGCAGGTCGCGGGTGATCGAGCGGAAGGTCGATCGCTGGGGGGGCGCCCTCGAGGTAGGTTCTCCAGAAGTGAAGCTCCGCGTCGAGCTTCTGTCCGGAAAGGTTTCGTCTTTGCCACTGCGCGAAGTCCGCAAACTGTATGGGAAGCGGGACGACTTCCGCGAGAGTGGGCAAGTGTTCGCCCTCGGTCTGTCGGTCGTAGAACGCTGCGAGGTCGCGCACGCTGACGCCGATCGACCAGCCGTCCGAGACGATGTGATGCATCGCAAAAACGAGAAGATGGTCGTCCTCGTTCCTGCGGCAGAGCGTCACACGAAGAAGTGGTCCACGCGCGAGATCGAAGGGCACGTTGACGAGGGACGCGGCGAATGCGCCGATCCGATCCGCGGAGAGGTCGGAACCGTCACGCAACTCGAGACAGGTCTTGGCTTCCGACGGGGGCGAGACGCGCTGCGTTGGGACGCCATCCGAGAAGTCGAAGACCGTCCGGAGGATTTCGTGCCTCGAGACCAGGGCCGCGAGCGCGCGTGACAGGCGATCGGCATCGAGGGGGCCTCGGACGATGAACGCAGCGCCGATGTTGTAGGCGACAAGGCCCGGCGTGAGTTGATCGAGGAAGAAAAGACGCTCTTGCGTCAGCGAAAGCGGGGCGGGAGCCGACGCGTCGCGCGCGGGAATGCGCTCGAGACTAGACTTCGACTTCGCCGACAGCGCTTCCGCGATACCCATGACGGTGGGGCGCGCAAACAGCGTCGCGATGGATAGCTCCCGAGCGAGTGCCATGCGAATGCGACTGACCACGCGCATCGCCAAGAGCGATTGACCGCCGAGCTCGAAGAAGTTGGCATCGATGCTCACGCGATCCAGCACGAGGACCTCACAGAACACGTCGGCGATCCCTTGCTCGAAGCCGTTTCGCGGTGCCACGTAGGCCGACATCGTCGACATTGCTGGCTTCGGGAGCGTCCTGCGATCTACTTTCCCATTCGCATTCAGCGGCAAGCGCGGCAAGATCGTCAGCGTCGTCGGTACCATGTACGAGGGCAGCCGCTTCGCGACCTCTTCGCGAACGCGCGAAACGAACGCACTCTCCGCTTCGCCTCCGTTCGCCTGCACCACGTAGCCCGCCAAATACTTCCGGCTCGCGTCCTCCGAACGCAGCATCACGGTCGTCGCCGCCACTCCCGCGACTTCCGACAGCACGCGCTCGATCTCCCCCAGCTCGATCCGGTACCCGCGCAGCTTCACCTGCTGATCGCGACGACCCACGTAGTCCAGTCGGCCGTCCGCGCGCCACCGCACGAGATCCCCCGTGCGATACACGCGGCCCCCGTCCCCCTTGGGGTCGGGCACGAATCGCTCTGCCGTTTGCGCGGCGCTTCCTTCGTAAGAGTGCGCGAGCCCCAGCCCGCCCGCACAAAGCTCGCCTACGGCTCCGCGCGGCAAGGGCTGCAACGATTCATCGAGAACGAGAATCCGTGTTCCCGCTACTGGACGCCCGATCGGAAGAGCCTCGCCACGGCAGTCCTCGAGAGACAGCGGCGCGCACGCCGTGAACGTCGTGTTCTCGGTCGGACCGTACCCGTTGATGACGCGTCCGCCCGCGGTGAACCGCTCGAGCGCGCGACGGACCGACACCGCCGAGACGACGTCGCCTCCCGTGAGCAGCTGCTTCACGCGCTCGAAGCCCGAAAAGCCGCTCTCGACGAGCTCGGTGAAGAGCGCCGACGTCAACCACAGGGTCGTTACCTCGTGCTTCGCAACGAACGCGCCGAGCGTGTCGTGCGGAGCGCCTTCGCCGAAGACCGCGAGCGTTCCGCCGCGAAGAAGAGCGCCCCATACCTCGAGCGTCGACGCATCGAATGCGAGCGCCGACGCATGCAGCACCACTTGCTCCTCGTCGAACCGCGCATAGCTCGTATCTCGCACGAGCCGCACGACCGCACGCTGCGGGACGAACACTCCCTTCGGCTCCCCCGTCGAGCCCGACGTGAACATCACGTACGCCCCCGACTCGGGATGCGCTTCGCGACGAAGCGTGCTCGTTCCTCCGGCGCGCACACCTTCTTCGACTTCAGCCTGCGTAAGTCGATGTCGCGCCCCCGACAGCGATACGATCTTCTCGCGACGTTCCCGCGGCGCATGCGTGTCGATCGGAACGAACACGCCACCCGCCCGCAGTACCCCGAGCTGCGCGATCACCGACCACTGCGAGCGCGGCACCTCGAGCACCACGCGCTCCTCGCGAATCACGCCGCGGGCAATGAGCCAATTGGCGAGGCGACGCGTCTTCTCCTCGAGCTCGCGATACGTCAGCGACGTGTCTCCATCGACGAGCGCCACCGCGTCGGCGTGCGTTGTGGTCTGCTGCTCGAAGAGCTCGACGATCGTGCCGACGGTGCCCGCCTCGCCCTGGGCAAGCGCTTCAAGCTCTGCGTGCGCGCGCGCATCGAGCACGTCCCAGCC
>JAHFDV010000489.1 GCA_023248815.1 Myxococcales bacterium | reverse complement strand
CGCGCTTCGGTGGGGGTCACGAAGCGACAATCGGCAGCGTCCGTTCCGGCGACGGGGTCGCGCTCGTCGTCCACCGCGCAGAGGAATTCGTCGATCTCGAACGTTCCGCCGTCGCCCTCGATGGAGACGCGCTCGACGAACCGGGCTGCCCTCGCGACGAGCCCCGTCTCTTCTTCGAGCTCGCGCATCGCGGCGCGCTCGCTCGTTTCACCGGGCTCGACGCGGCCACCGGGAAAACTCCAACTGCCGATGCTCGGTGCCGTCCCGCGCTGAATGAGAAGAAAGCGGTTATCGCGGAACACGATCGCGGCCGCGCAGGCGATGGGCATCGAAAGATGATAGGACGGCGCGCATGTGGCTCCCACCACCATTCGATGAAACGTTTCGCGAGCGCCTCGACGCGATCGCGCGCGAAGAAGGACTCGCGCGATACTCCGAGGCTCGCGGAAGGGTTGAAGCTCCTCTCCGAAGCCTACAATGCCGAGGGCACCGCCGAAGTGGAGGCCAATGGAGATGCGCAGGTGGCGGCGCGGCTTCACTTTTCGCTCGTACGCGACATTGCAAAAGGCAGTGCAGCGATTCGAGAGCTCTTGGCCCAGCCCGACTTCTTCGCACGCGAGTCGCTGGACCTTCTCGATATCGGTGCCGGCCTCGGCGCGATCTCCTTCGGAGCAATCCGCGCGCTTCGCGCTTTCGGTTTCGCCGGTCGAGTGAATCTACATCTCGTCGACTGCGAAGCACGGGCGCTGCGCATCGCAGAAAAAATTCTTCGCCAAGAACCCGACGTCGACGTGCGTGTCACGTTGAAGCGCCTTCCTTTCACGCCGCGCGACAAGAGTGACCTGATTCTCGTCGGGCAGGTGTTGAGCGAGCTCGATCGCCGTTCGGATGAAAAAGGGCGCGTCGCCTCGCATTCCAACTTTCTCGTCTCTCTCGTCGGAACGCTCAACGAAAGCGGGTTTCTCGTCGTCGTCGAGCCCGCACTCCGCACGCGCTCCCGCCACCTCCACGAAGTTCGTCGCGAACTTTTGACGCGTAACGCGGTCGCCGTCTTCGCTCCGTGCCTGCACGAAGATGCCTGCCCCATGCTCGTGCGCGAAACCGATTGGTGTCACGAAGATTTGCCGATCGATCTTCCCGAATGGCTTCATCCGTTGGCGCGCGCTGCAGGGCTTCGTTACGAGGGACTCACCTTCAGCTACCTCGTCTTGCGCCAAACGTCGCAGCAAAGGCTCGCGCAGCGCTTGGCGCAACCGCATCTCATGCGCCTCATCTCCGTCCCACTCGTCTCGAAGGGAAAGATCGAACGAGACATTTGCCAAGTCGACCTCGTGAACGAGAGTCACGGACTCCGATTGCGCCTCCTCGATCGCGACCGCGAGCCGCATCATGAAGGATTCGCCGAAGGGCCACGCGGCACGATTTTGAGCTCACAAAACGGCAACGTCCGTGAACGCGTCCCACGGGAAGGGGCGTTCACGGACGTTTCACCGACTACGCGCCGTTAGCGCGCAGGCCGAGCGAGCTCAGTTGCCAGCGCGACGCGACGGCGGCTGAACGACGATTTCAACGCGACGGTTGTTCGCGCGACCTTCGGCCGAGTTGTTGTCGGCGATGGGCTGCGAAGGACCGAAGCCCTGCGACGTGATGCGGTCGGCGGCAATGCCGTGCGACACGAGGTAGTCACGCACCGCGCCTGCGCGCTTTTCCGAGAGCGTGTTGTTGTAAGCAGCCTGACCCTGCGAGTCGGTATGACCTTGAACGACGATCTTCGAATCGGGATCCGTCTTCGTGAGCGCGTCGGCGACTTGGCTGAGCTTCGCTTGTGCGCCCGGGAGGAGGGAGTTCTCGTTCGACTTGAAGAGGACCTCACCGCTGAGCGTGATGACCATACCGCGCGTCTCTTGCTTGACGCTGGCGATGCGGGCGAGATCGGCTGCGGCTTGCGAAGCGCGTTTCTCGGCTTCTTCACGACGTGCCTTCTCCTGCTCGAGCTCCTTGCCCTGGAGCTGGATCGTCTGGTTCTGCGCGTTCAGAGCGCCCTTGGTACGCGCGAGCTCCGCGTCGCGACGCTTCTCAATCTCCGCAGAGGTGAGCTGTGCGTTCTGGTTCGCTTGCTCGCCTTGCGCGAGAATTTCTGCGAGCTCGGCCTTACGCTGAGCGACGTACGCGAGGTCCTTCGTGGTCGGCGTGTCGCCGTTGTCGAGGAATGACTGCTCGGCCTTGTTCAAGGCGTTCTGTGCTTCGTGAACGTCCGCGGGCTTCACGCTGTTGGCGGGCCCCTGCGAAGCGCGGTTGTATGCCGATCGCGCCGAGACGAGCTCTTGCGGCGGCGTCGTGGTCGCGCAGCCAGCGAGAAGAGCGAGGGTAGGTAGTACTGCGAGAGAAATGAGTTTCATGGGAATTCCTTTTTAGAGTTGGCTTTTGAGATTCGGGACCCACGCATCAAGGCGAGTTCGCGGCTTTCTCTTGGACCTGTTGCTGAACGGCGAGCGACTTGTTCGTGCGAGCAAGCGCGAGCGCGATGTCCGCGTCGGCCTTCGCGCGCATGAGCATGTAGTCGGCGCGCTCGTTCTCACCGTCGTCGATGAGGGCCTTCGCCTTGTTCACTTCTTCTTGAGCGAGCTTCATGTGAAGCGACGCTTGCGGGTGCGCGGGAGCGCCGGCTTCCTCCGCGCCGCGAAGCGATGCTTGCGACGAGATGAGGCGATCGGTCGGCTTGGGATAAGAGGCGCAGGCAGTGGCGAGAAGTGCGCCGGCAGATGCGGCGAGAATTAGTCGGTTCATAGTCAAAATCCTCCTTGGATATCGGAACTCTCTATTCAGCATCCATGCCAATCCCGATGCCGCGCGAATGTGCCTGCTTTTGCGTACATTTAGGACTTTTCGCGGGGCGCTTTGCGTCACTGGGGCGAGAATGCGACCGCAATGGCGGTGCGTAATGCTTGGCCACGAGGTGGAGAACCTGCGCGATTGACCTCTCACGTGCGCGGCGTTACGGACGGTGGCATGCGCGGCCTTTACGCCATCCTCGATCTCGATACGTGTACGCGACACGAGCTCGAACCGATGCCGGTCGCACGAGCGCTCCTGTCGACATCTCCGGCCGCACTGCAGGTGCGCGCGAAAAACCAAGACGTCGATGGCCTACGGAAGCTCCTCGCTCTCCTCCGAGAAGAAGCCGGTACGACGCCGCTCGTCATCAATGATCATTGGGAGCTCGCCGAGAGTGGACTCGCCGGTTTCGTGCATATCGGTCAAGGGGACATCGCTCCTGAGGAGCTGCGACAACGCGCGCCGCACGTCTCGTTCGGCATCTCCACCCATTCACTGCAGCAGTTGGAGGCAGCCCTCCATCACGCTCCGTCCTATGTCGCGATCGGTCCGGTGTTCGAGACACGCTCGAAGATGAACCCTGAGCCCGTCGTCACGCCAGGCATTCTCGAGCAAGCGTTTGCCCTCGCGCGCGCGGCCTCAGTGCCGCTCGTGACCATCGGGGGTATCGACGAGGAAAACTTGGCGCTCGTGGTTCGGCATTGTGATGCCGTCGCGATGATCGGCGCACTTCTTCGCCCGAAAGCTTCGGCGGAAGATGGGGGCGATCGCTACGAAGCGATCTCCGCGCGCGCGCGTCGCATTCAACGAGCGATTCTCGAAGGATGAGCCTTTTCCTTACGCTCGTCGTGGGAGGCGCAGGCGGAGCCGTCGCAGCGCTGGCAGCACGCTGGCGAGCCGCGCGGCGCATTTCGCGTGACGGTGATCGGGGACCTTCGAAGTCCGAAGAAGCTCCTTCGGAAAAGATCGAGACGAGTCGAGCTCCCGCATCTTCTTCGTCCGAGTCGGACGCGAAGCTTCACCATCTTCTGAAGCAGAACGACGTAATCGTCCTCGCGGACGGCAGCGAACTCTGGCTCGCAAGCGCGCTGCTCCTTTCGGAGGCATCTCCCCGCTACACGCTCTTCGTGGCTCCCGCCATCACGGGCGATCGTTACCTTCTCGCCGACGCAACCGGCCGCGCTCGACTCGTGCTTCTCGACCACTGCGAGCTCGATCCCGGCACTGAGCCGCCGTCATGTGTCGTTGCGGGGGAGACCACCTTCGAGCGCATTCGTCGTCTCCCTCTCGGGGTCACTCCATACGGAGAGCTCCCGCTGACTCTCCAAGCGCCATCCGAAATAACGTTTGCAGAATACACTTCAGGGCGCCACGTACTCCTGTGTCTGACGGGAAACACGTTCGCGTTTGCTGCGATGGGGGAAGAGCTCGTCGAGGGCTCCTACGATCACCTTCCAAGCGAAGCGCGTGTGACGTGATCAGCGAAGAGCGCGTAGACGCATGAACAGCGCTTCGATCGTGAGCTGGGGTGAAGCGTTGCCGTCGAGCTCACGAAGCGCGCGAAGTGTCTCCGTATAACTCTTGGCGCTGAGCTCACCTTCTGCCGTCTCGCGCTTCGACCAAAAGTGTGCGGCGAGCGCTCCGAGCCACTCGCCGAGTCGCTCCTTCACCTTCTTCGCTTCTTCGCCGAGCTCTAGGGCTTCGCGAAGCGACACGGCACCGATCGCCGCCACCGCTTTTTCGACGAATGCGTTCTTTTTTTCGATCTCCTCGGCATTCGAGAGGCGGAGC
>JAHFDV010000128.1 GCA_023248815.1 Myxococcales bacterium | reverse complement strand
AAATCGGATGGCCGCGCGGAACCGTCGCCCAAGTTGCGTGCGCCCAGAAGCTCAGGCTGATCCCGAAGAGCGAGAAGAGGGTGATGCCGACGACGATCGCGCCGAGGAGACTCAAGATGAGCGCACCACGCGCGCTCTTCACGAACGAGCTCACGGCGAGACCGAAGACGATCGTTTGGAGCGCGATCGCCGAAAGTGCGACGAACGCGAGGATGACCTCGGCCGCCGTCACGCCGCCGAAAAGAAAAGCGAGGGCGCCAGCGGGAGCAAGGAAAACGACGTAGAGCGCGACGAGCGTCGCCGACGCGTAGAGCTTTCCACGAAGGATCGTCGTCGGGAGAAGACCCGTGAGCAGGATCGCTTCCCACGTTCTTCCCTCGCGCTCGGAGGCGACGGTGTTGGCGGCGACGGCAGGCCCGACGAGGAACACGACGAAGGTCGCGACCGAGAAGTACGTCTGGAAAACGATCTCGCCGATCTCGCCGGGATCGGATCCCCACGACGCCGAAGCGCCGCCGATGAATGCGAGGCCGAGCGTGATGAAGACCGCGAGACCGAGCAGGTAATAAGGCGTGCGTCCGACGCGCGCGTGCTGCCGCATCTCGCGCGAAAAGAGCGGATTCAGCGGATAAAGAAAGCGCTGGATGAGACCGCTCATTGCACTTCTCCACGAGTGACTTCGAGAAAGATGCGCTCGAGCTCGCTTCGTTCGGGCTCGACACCGATGACGGGAATGTTCGAGAGGACGAGTGCTCGCACGATCTCGGAGAGCACGTGCTCGTCACCGATATAGGTCAAGAGCAGCAAGGTCGATCCTTCGTTGCGCGTCCCCGGAGCGTTGGCAACGCTGCGCACGCTCGGAAGCGGCGCGAGCGCGGCTTGCACGACCTCGAGCGAGGTGAGGACGCGGAGCTTGGCCGCCGAAAGATCGTCCTCGTAGGGCGGTGCCATCGCAAACCCCGCACCCTGCGCCCCGCCCTGTTCTCGAGAAGCGCTCTGCTCTTGAGGAGTGCCGGGTTGCTGCGGATAGGGTTGCCCTTGATACGCGTTTGGATCCGGGCGCCCTGTCGGACCTCCCGCGCCATGCCGGACGGACGTAGGTCCATTGGCGCGCTGCGCTTGGCGAGCTTCGGTGAGACGCCTCCCGATTTCGCTGATCGGTCCCGCGACGACGAGTCTTCCACGTTCGAGAATCGCAACGGAGCTGCACACGTCGGCGAGCTCGGTCAAAATGTGACTCGAGAGAAAGACCGTCTTTCCCATGTCTCGCAGCTCGAGCAAAAGATCGCGCATCTCGATGCGCGCGCGGGGATCGAGATCGCTCGCGGGCTCGTCGAGGATAAGAACCTTGGGATCGTGAAGAAGCGTGCGCGCCAGCTGGAGCCGCTGCTTCATTCCTTTCGACATCGTCGCGACGAGCTTGTCCGAGAGCTTCACGAGATCCGTGAGCTCCATCACCGCGTCGACGACGGCGTAGGTCGAACCTGCCGTCGGCACGCGATACGCGTCGGCGAAGAACTCCAAGTACTCGCGCGACGTCACGCGATCGTAAACACCCGCGTGATCGGGCATGTAGCCGATCACGGTGCGCACCTTCTCGGGGTCGACACCGACATCGTGACCGTCGACTTCGACGCGCCCTGCGAGCGGCTCTAGCAGCGTCGTGAGAATACGAATCGTCGTCGTTTTTCCCGCGCCGTTCGGTCCGATGAAGCCGAAGATCTCTCCCGCGCCGACTTCGAAGCTCACGTCACGCAAGACGTCGTGATTGCCGAAACGATGCGAGAGATGACGAACACGAATGGCGGGCGTCATTTCTGCGCCTTTCCGAGGAATCGAATTACGCTTTTCTCGCGCTCGACGCCGAAGCCCATATCCGTCGGATGTTTGGGCGAGCGATCGAGCTCGGCCAACACGACGGGCGTATCACGCGGAAACCAATTCACGTTGTCCGCAGAAGTCGATTGAACCGCGGTCCAAAGATCGCCCGTCGCCGTCCCCGAGCTCACGAACCCCGCGATGGGACGCATCGTTCCACTGCCATACGAAACCCCATCGGAGATCTTCACGGTGCCTCCCGCGGGAATCGAATCGAAAAAATAGACGTTGGCGTCGCGGCCCGACGTCGCGAAGACGTTGAGAAGCGGAAACGAAAAGCTGTTCTTCAAGATCGCCGTTTGGTTCTCGGCCTTGAGCTCGATGGTTCCTCCGAGCGACTCGACCCCCTCGTCGATGACGACCGTCGTCCGCCAAGGATCGACCGGCATCTTGGTGAGCGATAGCCCTTCGCGATCGAGCACGAGCGCGCCTTTCGCACCGTTTCCGGAATCGACGAACGGCCGAAGCACCGACCACTCGTCCTCCGCTTTCACGGTGAAGGCGGTGCTCCCTCCAAAATAGTATCCGCGAAGGCGTTTGACGGCGGCGACATCGGAGCCGATGCGCGCTTCCGAGATCGTCAAGCGACGAACCTTGCCGCGAATGCCTTTCGTCACCACGCCAATCAGCACGACCGCGAAAAACGTCGCGGCGCTGGCAATCGGAACCCACTTCAACGGTGCAAAGGGACGCTTCTGTTTGGCCGCGCGTCCGAAGAGCACGGGCCCGGCGAGCACGGCGAACACGAGAAGGAGCACCGCCGACAAGCCGAGAGGAATCTGGAACGACTGATTGGGATCGAGCACCTTGCGGGTTGAACGCAGGTCCGCGTTGCCGGCACTACCGAGCTTCGTGAGATGGGACTCGCGCGCGACGCGGGCCGCAGTGACGATCTCGACGAGACGCGAGTGCAGCCACGCGTCCTCGGAATACGGAAGCACACCGGGGTCCGCCGGCAGCATGTAGATCGTGCCGAGCCCGTAAGTGACGACGGGCAGCGTGTCGCTCATCTCGATCTTCGCGCCAACGTAGCCATGCAGGCCATCGGCGAGCTTGTACGTCGGTCGCTCTTTCTGCCCGACGCGATCCGTGCGCGTCCATTGATAGGGCGAGTCGCCATTGGGGGCGGGAGTGTCGAAGCGCATGCGACCCCCGCCAATCGGTGGCTTGCCCGTTGGCCGAACGAGGACGGGAAGAAGCTTGAAGGAGTCTGGCGGAGGCACTTCGCGCGCTTCGCCACCAAGGAGGTCGATGACTGCGGGGTGACGAAGATCGTCGGTTCGTGCGACGGCGAACGCGAAGGTCCCTCCCGAGATCAAGTAGTCGACGAGCGCATGGCGCGATCGATCGTCGAGGCGAACGAAGACGTCCGAAGGAACGAGCACCACCGATGTCGCCGCGTAGGACGCCGCATACATCGGCAAAATAGGATCCCCCGTTGCAACGTCACGAATCGCGGTCGCAATCGTGAGCGTCGGCGGCGCGCCATAGGTCGCGCTTGCGATCGAAAGGGGCCAATCGCGAAGTGCGCTGAGTCGGGAGGTCTGATGGAGATCGAGGAGGCTCGACGTCGGCTGGGTCGACGAGGAGAGGTCGACCGTCATGGGAGGCTTTCCCTCCATCTCGAAGCTCGCCGTGCTCGCCATCGTCGTCGCGTTCGTGAAGATGGGTAGTCGCACGATGGTTCGACGGCCCTCGGGTAGCGTCACGAGGGTCGAGCTCACGAGCTCCCCATCACTCCCTGGCGCGTACGAGCTCTGCTTGATCGTGACGGTGCCCGTTATCGGCGATTTGCCGTCGTTGTCCAACGTCGCGAGAATTTCCGACCAACCCGTGCCGCGCCCCGCTTCGCCGAGGAGCGTCTCCGCCTTGAAAACGACGGGGCTCGATTGCGCCGCTGCTTCGCGCGGTGCCAAGAGCGCGCAAAGTGAGAACGCGATCGAAGCCGCTCTCCGCCGCACTATTTTGCTGCCTCTCGTTCGCGAGCAACGTTCGATGGACGCGCTTCTACATGCGTCAGGAGCGCGTCGACGATCGCATCGGTTGTAATTCCATCCGCTTCACCTTCGAATCCACGAATCATGCGGTGGCGCAGCGCGGGCTTCGCGACGCGCGCAATGTCTTGGAAAGAGACGTTCACGCGACCCTCGGTGAGCGCTGCAGCCTTCGCAGCGAGAATGAGCGACTGCGCCCCGCGGACGCCGGCTCCGTAGCGCAAGGCGCGCTTCACGATCGGCGGCGCGCTCGGGTCGGTGGGGTCACTCGCACGAACGAGGCGAGCGGCGTAGCGCGAGATCGGCTCGGCCACGGGAATGTCTCGGCAGAGCGCGCGGAGCGAAAGAACGCCGTCGCGCGTGAGCACCTTCGCTTGCGTGTCGATCGCTCGACCGGTCGTGCGCGAAAGAACCTCGACGAGCTCGTCTTCGGAGGGGCTCGGCACCATGATTTTCAAGAGGAAGCGATCCAACTGCGCTTCAGGAAGCGTGTAGGTTCCCTCCATCTCGATGGGATTCTCGGTGGCGAGAACGAAGAACGGCTGCTCGAGCACGTGGCGCGTCCCCGCAACCGTCACCGCGTGCTCGGCCATGGCTTCGAGGAGGGCCGACTGCGTCTTCGGCGTGGCGCGATTGATTTCGTCTGCGAGAACGATCTGACCGAAGATCGGACCGCGCTGGAATGCGAACATCGATCCGCCAGTTCGATCTTTCGGATCGAGGATGAGGACGTTCGTTCCCGTGACGTCGCTCGGCATGAGATCCGGCGTGAACTGAATGCGCGAAAAACGGAGATCGAGCGTCTCCGCGAGCACACGAACGAGCAACGTCTTGCCGAGGCCCGGCGCACCTTCGAGAAGGACGTGCCCGCCCGCGACGAGCCCCCAGATCACCTCTTCGACGACGTTGGACTGACCGACGATGACCCGACCCACCGCTTGTTTCAGCGTGGCTACGGCATTTTTCGCGTTACCAATCGATTCTTCGAACGTCACGCTGAGTCTCCTTGGTTCTTCGTCTCGGCCAACGCGAAATCGCTGCCGAGCATACAACGCGAAGAACGGCGGTGGGGCGCGTACCTTCGGGGTGGAGTGACTTCGGGTCGCGGCTACTTCGGTTCGAAGTACTGACGAACCTGGTCTCGGTATTCCTCGGGAACTTCACTTCGTTCGACGGCGTCGACTTCGCGAGGCCCGACGGTCGTGAGATCGCCCGTTCCGCGGTGATTGGCAGTGTCACCCGCGCGCCCTTGCGAGAACACCGTGATCGTTCCCGAGTTCGCGGCCCCGCGCTGCATCTTCGGATTCGCGCGTGACTTCAGCATCGCAGCTTTTTGTTCGGCGGTTTCGCCGCGATGATCCCCCGTGCCTTGATCTTCGTGGTGCCCGCCGCCGCCGTTCTCTTTTCCTGGAATCGGAATCCCCGCGAGACCGCCCTGTTGGCCTTGCTGACCCTGTTGGCCTTGCTGACCCTGTTGGCCTTGCTGACCCTGTTGGCCTTGCTGACCCTCGCCGTGACGGCGCAGATCTTTCTCTGCGTCTTTCGCGCCGTCTTCCGCTTCGTCGAGATTGCGATCGCGTTTCGATTCTTCGCTCTCGTCGTCTTCTTTCGCGAGCTCCTTGAGCTTCCGTTCGAGCTCTTTCTGTCCTTCCGGAGTCGAGAGCTCTTCGGCGAGATCCTTCGCGCCTTCGGGATCACCCGCTTGCTTTCCCTTTTTGCCTTTCGAGAGTTCGCGCATGCGATCGGCGAGGCGCTTTCGTTCCTCGGGTGTGAGCTTCTCGAGCGCTTTGCCCATTGCTTCGGCGAGCTTCTGTGCGGAAGCGTCGTCCGGCTTCTGATCGAAGGCGCGTTGACGCTCCTTCACTTGGTCCATTGCCTCTTTCTTGTCTTCGTCTTGCCCGCTTCCGCCTTCGGTCGACTCGAGACCTTGGGCGAGCTCGCGAAGGAGGGCGCCGCGTTTCTCGCGCGCTTCCATCTTCTTTTTCTCTTCTTCGAGCGCGCGCGAGACGCCTTTGCTTCCCGACCGCTTCGCGGCATCGATCGCTTCATCGAGCTTCTTTTTGGCCGCTTCGCGATCTTCTTTCTCACGCCGGTTCGCGAGCTTCTCCATCTCGTCATCGAACTTCTCGAGATCGTGATCCCCGAGTGCGCGCCCCGCTTCTTTCGTCAGGTCTTCGCTCTCGAGCGTCTTCGCTGCAGCGTCGAGCCCGCTTCGTTCGTCACCTGAGCCGAGTGAGAGCTTCTCCTCGCGCAACGCATCTTTGATGCGCGCCATACGATCTTGCGCGTCGCGCTTTTCGATTCCGCGCGCCAAGTCTTCTTTCAACTGCTGCGCGTCCTTCGCGATCTTGTCGAGGCGATCGCGTTGCGCGGCATCACGCGCACTCGCTTTCGAGAGGCGGGCGACCTTCTCGAGCCCACGAATCTCCGTTATTTTCAGCTCCGCTTTACCCTCTTCACCGTGCGCGACGGGAATCGTTCGCAGCGGCACACGAATCGCAAAGACGAGTCCGGCCACGAGTGCGGGCAGAGCGAGCTCTCTCCGGCGAAACACGCGTGCACGCGTCTTTTTGCGGTCGGCTTTTGCAAGCACCTCCGCGGCGCGCTGCAACACCGACTGCTCGGCCTCCGTCGCATTGCTTGCATCTTGCACACGATTTTCCGTCTCGCGCGCAGTCGCAATCACTTCGCCGGAGTCGAGGCGCTCGTCGAGAAAGAGCGCGATATCGTCGTCGGACCAGCGCTTTTTCGCCCCCGCGAGCGCGCCAACGAGCACGCCCGTGCACGCGAGCGCTGGAGCCACGAGCCGCAGCGTTTCGTGGTGGACGTACCAGCCCACTCCCGCAACGGCGAGCCCCGCGAGAAGTCCGACACTTGCGCCCGAAAGAGACGAGCGGAGAAGCAGGCGCCTTCGCACGCGAAGGGCGGCTCGGTCGAAGAGGGTTCGAAACGGCGAAGCGGAAGATGGCAAGGGACGATCTCGAGTCTAGCCTACGGCGGCATTGGACCTGGATCCATGGACCTCCACTTTTCGCGCGTAGGCGATGAAAATCGGTGTTCCCGCCCCAACTCCGCTGAAGTTATGCGCTACGATTTTGGCGCGCTCCGTGCAGAAGGAGTGTGTTGTCGTGTCCCACATCCGCTCGAGAAGCGGAAAAAAGGTTTTCGCCAATGGTTCCTTTTCACAAGCGCGGAAAATCAGAGATGGTCGAGCTCTACGCCGGCGATCTCGAGGTGATCGAAGAAGAGTCCGCCTCTCCTTCGCGTCGCCCGTCATTTCCGAGCCCTCCGTCTGCCGCTCCTTCGCGCCGTTCGCAGCCTGCGCCGCGCGCCATGTTCGAACCGCTCCGCATTCCGATGGAGCCGATGGGGGACGCAGAAACTCAAGTCTTCGAGTCCGAAGGTCCGCGTTCGAGCGCGCCTCCCTCACGCGGACGTTCGACGCCGCCCCCCGCACGCGCGAGCAGCTTTCCCAACAACACGCTGCTCTCGTCGGGCGCCCTTTTGGGCCCACTCTCGACAGGCCCCATTTCCGTGCGCCAGACGGGCCCCGTCAGTACGCGCGCCCCTGCCTCGCGCCGCTCCTCCGCTCCGCCTGCGCCGATCTCGCATGGCCTCATGAATCAAGGCCCGAAATCGCTTCCGAACCTTTTTCAAACGGCGCCCGAAGAAGAGTACACGAGCCTTCGTCCTCCACATTCGACAGCCGATCTCGGTGAGGTGGCCGGTCGCGAGCGTCCCTTGATTGGTCGCGCTCCTGCGTCGCCGATGTCGACGATGTCGACGGCGCCTTTGGCGTTCACGAGCCCCGCAGAGCTTGCCACCAAAGTGCGGCCTGCGATCAAACGCGTTCCGGTGGCGCTCTGGGCCGGTGGCGGTGGCGGGTTCGTCGCGATGCTCCTCCTCGTCCTCTTGTCGTCGGCAGATGGTGACGCGATCGTGAGCGGTGCCGCGAACCTCGTCGATTCGACCGGCGCAACCGCTTCGCACGTTCAAGATCCGAGAGGGAGCTTCGATTCGCGCAGCACCGATTCTCGCGGTGTCGATCCGCGGAACAGCGATCCGCGGAACGGTGATCCGCGGAACGTTGCCCCGATGGGCGTCAACGATCCCCGTTTTGCGCGGCTGAATCCGGCAGGAACCGCAGAAGCGCCGTTGCCCAAGCCCTTCGAAAACGCACTTCGCCCAGGCGCCCCGTCGGCGTACGAAGCGCCCGTAAACTTCATTCAGCCCCGCGTCGACGGCACCGCTGCAACTGACCCCGCCGGCACAGAAGCGCCTATTTCCGCGTCGAATCTGCCAGCGGCAGGCTCCCCCACGGGAGCCGTGGTCACGCCGGCAGCAGTCGCTCCAACCCCGGTAGCTCCAGTAGTGGTCGCTCCAACGGCGGTCGCGCCGATCGTCGCAGCACCCGTCGTCGTTCCTCCTGCAGCCGTCGCCCCCGTGGCGCCGAAGCCTGCAGCACCGGCCAAAGCCGAAGCGCCGCGACCCGCGCCAGCCCGTCATTATCAGGCCCCACCTCCTTCGAAGAGCAACAGCGCCGCATCGAAGCTCGCCGACGAGCAGCTGAAGGCCGCTCTCGGAAACTGAGCCTCTGCCCCCACGCGCCGGTTCCCTCGTTGGCTACCTCGCGCTTCGCCCGCGCCTCTCGTCTGGGTCGCTACGTAAGTAGGCGAGATCACCGCCTTCGTACGCGAACGGAGTACACGAGCCTCCTTGCGCCGTGATGGATCTTCCGTTCACCACGCGTCCACGAATGGCTCGGTCGAAAATGCAATCATTGCATCCGCCTACATGCGGCTACATGCTTTGATTTCAATACGTTACAGACCGATTAATCGCCCCTCATCACGTCCCTTCCGGCGCCCGCATGGACCGCTGCTTGCAAAAGTAGCGAGTGGAGGATTTGAGAGATGCCCAAGGCCCCGAGCGCAATGACTGACGAAGAGATCGACGACGTGCTCAGCGCGCTCGGAGAGAACACTTCCGCGGACTTCCGCGCCTCCGATCTCGAAGCCACCGCGCCCCGTACTGAGGGCAGGGGTACCGAGAGCCGTCGCAGCAGCCCTCCGCCGGCCGCCGGCCGTCGCCCCCCGCCGCTCGCGCCGCCGAAGAGCATTCCGGCTCCCGCGATGTCGTCGCCTGCGATGTCCTCACGTCGGGGCGATGCTCCTTCGATGAAGGCCGCCCCCATGAGCCGCCGCGGTCTCGTCGTTCCGTCGCCCTTGCCGTCCTCCCCGGCGATGAGCTCGCGTTCGGTTCCTGCTTCGCCGATGAGCTCGGGCGCCCTCCCCTCGCTCGCAATGAGCACGCCGGATGACGAGCACACGAACTACCGTCCGCAGCGCACGGGTCCCCAATCGCTTCGCGCAGAGTCGCTCCGCAGCGAAGGGATGATGAGCGATCATCACATGCACGCCGAGCGCGAAATCAAAGCAACGCTCGCGTCCTTCGCCGATTCCCGCGCAAACTCGGTTCGCGCGGGCAGTACAGGCCCTGTGTCCGTTCGTCCCTCGTCGCGTGCGCTCTCGTCGGTTCCGCCCGCGCGCATCTCGACGCGCGCCATGCAGCCCGGCAGCCTCCACTCGCTCAGCCCGCGTTCGATGCGCCCGAATGGCCCCATCAGCATGGGACCGATGAGCACGGGCCAGCTCGACATCCCCCCGACCGAGCTCAGCTCGCCGCGCGTTCGCGTGGGTGGCCGTTCGACCTCTTCGTGGGCAGCTGCCTTCGTCGCGGTCGGCGCGTTCACGGGAGTTCTCGCCGGCTTCGTCTTCCGCGGTGAAGCGGCCGAGCACGCGGCAGCCTCACTCGTCGAAGGTCCCCGCACGACTTCGGCGCTCGTCGCACCGATGAAGGCGAGCGAAACCATCACGCCCGCCGCGATGGCACCTGCCGCCATGCCCGCCAATATCGACCTCGGCACGGCACGCGCGCAGACGCAGCCGATGTTTGCGGTCGCGCCCATCGGCGAGTCGAAGGCCCTCGCGAATCTCCCCTCCGCAGAAGCAAAGCCTGCCGCGGTCGCCCCTGTCGCCGTAGCACCCGTTGCAGCCGCGCCTGTTGCGGTCGCCCCGGTGGCCGCTCCCGAGCCGAAGAAGGCCGCACCCGTCGTTGCTGCAGCGCGCCCCGTCTACCGCGCGCCCGCGAAGGCCGAGCCGAAGGAAGCCCCCGCTCCGAAGCCCGTCGCCGCGAAGTCGAACGACATGGAGAGCTCGGATTCGCTCACCGGCGAAACCGCTCGCACCGAGAAGAAGGCACGTAAGAAGGTCAACAGCGCGCAAAGCGAAGCCGACCGTCTCGCCGCCGAGCAGCTCGAGCAGAGTCTCTAAGCGGGCAGTCGCCCGACGTCTCTAAGCGGGCAGTCGCCCGACGTCTCTAAGCGGGCAGTCGCCCGACGTCTCTAAGCCGCCTTCGTTTTCAGCCCAAGACGACGTGTTCTCGAAAGAGAGCGCGTCGTTTTCGTTTTGTCCTTGGAAAATCGAGGCTAGAACCCAGGTCACCGTGGATACCTTTCCAGAGAACGAAAAAACTCCGCTCGAAGTCAGTGAGCGTCGCCTCTCGAAAGCCATGGCGCGCGCAATCACCGACTTCCGCATGCTCGAAGACGGCGACCGCGTGATGGTGTGCGTGAGCGGCGGAAAAGACAGCTATACGATGCTGCATCTTCTCCGTGAGCTCGGAAAGCGCGCGCCGATCCGCTTCGAGTTGAAGGTCGTCAACGTCGACCAAGGGCATCCCGGCTACCCCGCCGATCGCCTCACGGACTTCATGAAGGCCGAGGGCTACGACTTCCACATGGAGAAGGAAGACACCTACTCCATCGTCACCTCGAAGATCCCCGAGGGCAACACGTACTGCTCCCTCTGTTCGCGTCTTCGTCGCGGCATCCTCTATCGCCTCGCGACCGAAATGGGCTGCAACAAGATCGCGCTCGGCCATCACAGCGAAGACATCCTGCAGACGTTCCTCCTCAATTTCTTCTTCGCAGGGCAACTCTCGGCGATGCCTCCCGTGCTCCACGCAGAAAAGGGACACATCGTGATTCGTCCGCTCTCGTATTGCCGCGAAGCCGACATCCGCACGTTCAGCGAAGAGATGAAGTTCCCGATCCTCCCGTGCGATCTTTGCGGCTCCCAAGACAACATGCAGCGCAAAGTCGTGGGACGGCTCATCGAGCAGATCGAAAAAGATCGCCCCGGAACCAAAGCGACGATGTTTGCAGCGCTCGAGCACGTTCGCCCGAGCCATCTTCTGGATCGTAACCTCTGGAACGCGCTCGGTCTCAAGGCCGCCGTCGAAACGGATCTCGTCGCACACGATCGCCTCGTTCGATCGTCGTAGTCTCCCCGAGGGCGCGAGCAACCAATGAGCGCAGGCACCGCGTGACTTCAGGCAATCAGGACATCGTTCGCGACGCGGGCGACGAAGCGGCGCCGAAAGATCGCGCTCTTGCAGATCTCGCCGAGCGAAAGTTCGTGGGGGAGATCAGCCTCGTTCGCCCGATTCTCGCGGGGTTCGCGGCCTGGCTCGTGACGCTCGGACCGGCGCTCACGAGCGCAAAAGCGACGTTTCCCTGTGAAGCTCTCGGGTTGGTCTCGTTGGCTGCCCTCGTCGCTGCTTACTTCGCAGAACGTCGCGGACTCCGTCGAGTCATGCAAGTGCTTCTCTTTTGGATCTTCCCGATCGGCGCGGCCTTGGCACTCGCGGTCGTCGGTCACGTGCCGGGGCGCCCCGACCTCGCGGCAGGATTTTTGGGATCGATTGCATGGGGATTCTTCGCGTACGCAGGCTCGTCGACCGTCTTCTCTGCGAGCGCCGATCGCGCCGTCGCTCAAGATCGGAAAGAGAAGAAGTGGTCGCGCGAGCTCTGGTTCTTGCTCGCAGTCGCGATATGCGCGGTCGCGCTGCAGGCGATCGGATGGACTTACATCACGGCCGAGCGTGCACTTCTCGTTCGCGTTTGCGCCGCCGGTTCCGGCATCGTGATCGTTTCGGCTGCAGCGCACTATCTCTTGAATCGAGAAACGGCTCGGGAGCTTAGCTCACCAAAGACGCGTGCTCGCGCGATCGTTCAGGTGTCACTTACGCTTCTTTTTGTCATCTGCGCCGCGACGGCTTTCTTCCTCATCCGCTGACACGTCCACCTTCTCGGTCGCTGGAATCGCACCGCTCGATCGCCAGCGGGTCGTCTTGTCGAGAGGCTCTTCCTCCTCGAGACTCGCGTCGTCATGGAGCACCGGCACGGCCGTCAGCGTCGTGTCGCCATGAGGCGCGTCTCCGTTCGGAGGTTCGATGTGGCTCAAGATCGGAACGTTCGACGACAACGTGTCGTCCGCGGAGTCTCCCGCGTCGACGAAGGGAAGAGGATCGTAATGCCCTGCGGTTTGTCTTTCCGCCGCCATCGTCGTGTCGCCTACTAGGTCCGTCAGCCATTTGACTTCGTCGAAGGCGGAACGCTCCTCGGTGAGCGCACCCTCGAGGTGAGGCGGCGGCAGGTTGAAAGACGATATCGGCGAGCTGTCGATGAGAACTTCG
>JAHFDV010000488.1 GCA_023248815.1 Myxococcales bacterium | reverse complement strand
CGCCGCACTTCATGCGCCCGCCGATGCGAACTACGTCACCTGGAATTCCGCGTGGCCGAAAAATCGTGACCTCGAAGACGTGTTCGCAACCGAGCTCGGCGCGAACGACATCCTCGTCTTGCCAGAGCGCACCGAGCCGTACGTCGTCGACTCCTCCGAAGGTTTCCGCGCTGCCGGCGTCTCGGCAGTGACTGGGAGAAACGGGCAGGTGTCGATCGTGAACAAGTACAAAGGCGTGCGCAACGCGCGAACCTGGTTCGCAATGGCGCGCGCTCGTCGTGGCATCATCGGCCTCGGCCCCAACGCTCGCATCGAGATGAGCCAGTCATCGTGGACGCAAGCGCGACAGATTCAAGACAAGGGGAGCGTTCAAGAAGACGGCTGGGTATCTCCGGGTCGCTTCTGGACGAATACGAGCGGGCAGCTGCAGGGCGAGCTCATCGGCGCGCAAGAAAAGGTCATCGAAGCCGAGCACGACGCGCCCTACTTCGGTAACTTCACGATGCGATCGCACGATCTCGGCGGTGTCGCGTATTCCGGCATCGCTGCCGGCCGCACGACGAACACATTCGAACGCCTCGACCTCAACGGCGCATGGCGCGGGTTCCTCGGCGTTCCCAACGGAGAAACAGGCGGCATCGCGACCGGCGGCGGTACCTACTTCATCAGCAAGGTTCTGCTCGGCACGCGCGACTCGAACGGCGTTCGCGTCGCCACGTCACCCATCATGATCAACAGCTGCAAGGGCGGCGGTCGAATCGAGGACGTCGATGCGAGCGAGACCTATGCCGGCATGCTCACCATTTGGAACAGCGGCGGAAAGCACGTGCTCTCGAACGTGAACACGCGCTTCAATCACGGGCCCGGACTCAATCTCGAGCAGACCCAGGCGGGCTTCGAGCTCGAATGGATCGGCGGCTCGAACTGGTCCGACTATCACGGCGGCGGCGGCAAAACGCCCAAGCCCGCGGACCAAGGAACGGGCGGTGGACTTCACGTCGGTCTCTATGCCGCGGGCGGATCGGCGAAGCTCACGTTCACCGGTGTCGACTTCGACAACGGACCGACGCCCGGGGCCGTCAACATTCAGTCGTACGGCGCTACGAAGCAGAAGCTCGTCGACATCGTGCGCAAAGACGCCTCGGGCAAGGTGCTCCCGGTGAAGGTGTACGGCACCGTCTACTGAGCCGTTGACGATGAGCGCCTTCGCGTACGAGCCCATCTCGCACGTGACAGAAATGGAAACGCCGAGCGATCTACGGATCGTCCGGCGTTTTTTCTATCCGGCGCGAATGCCCTACTTTCTATTCGACGAAGCTGCTCGCGCTCACTCGGCCCAGCTGAACGAATCGCCGTCCCCCTGATCCGCCCACGAAACGCTGCCGATGCGCTTTCCGTCGGATGCGAAGAACACGAAGACGCCGGTGTCTGCGCCATCCGAAGTCTCGTTGACGATGGCGTACTCTTTTCCGGCGACGGTGACCGTGAGAATCGTCGTCTCGTAGTCGTAGCCGTGCTCCATCTGGTAATAATACGCCTCGCGTCGCGCGGCGATGGGTGCATTCTGCACTTCTTCCGACAGGTCCGAGAGACCGCCGTCACCGAGCCAAGACGTGAGGTCGGCTTTCACCTTCGAAGAGATCTTCGTGGTCGCGAGGCGGCCCACCGTGAACGAATTCGCCGCGCCCTTGGGCTTGAGCTCGAGGCCCGTTGCGGTGACCCCGTAGTCCCACGAGACGGAGACGGTCTTGACGTTCTCGGCGTCACCTTCCGTGTCGCCAATGTCGTACGTTCCCGAGATGTTCTTGTTGCGCACGGTGAGCTTTCCGTTGGCGCGGTCGAGCGTGTTGCCGCTCTTCTCGATGAACGCGCGATCGCAGGTCTTGTCTACGCTTGCTTTGGAGCACGCATCCGAGACGACGTAGATAACTGCGTTGCGAACACCGTTGTACGGCTTCGCGATCTCGATGCCGTAGAGGTACCCCGCGCGGAAACGAGTTGCGGCGGGAGCCGTGGTCTCGAAGCGACCCTCGATCTTGGCGACGAGCTGACTTTCGTCTTCGATGTCCGAGGTCGTTTCACCGCCACAAGCGACGAGCGAAAAGGAGAGCATCGAAATGGGCAGAAGAGCTTTGAGCTGAAGTTGCATGTTGGTCCCCAAAAGTTGGAGGGCAGCGTGACGCGCCCTGACGAGCGCCGTGTAAGCAGCTCTCGTACCAGCCTGCTCCGGTGACACTGAAGTGACGACGGTGTGACAGCGCCTTCCAACGTTGCGGAACGACTTGTGCGCGCGCTAAGCGTCGCTTGGTGCGTGGATCGGACAGATGGACCTTAGGCGATCTTATTTCGAATGTCGGCAGGACTCAGAGACGAAGAGCGGCCTTGGGCACGCAGCCATCACTTCTTCGCTTTCCTCCCGTTGAAGAGAGCAAGCGACGCTGACCCGTTCTCCAATACCGTCGGAGTCGTCGGACGCACGATCCAGATGAGAACATTCGGATTCGAGACAATCATCTCTACGATGCGCGACGGCTCGTAGCGATCGCGCATGCGTCGATCGAGAACGAGCGCTTTGCCATCCTTCATCGCGTGTCGGTAGACAACGAACGCCGTCGATTGGCGGACGGAGGGCAACGCGTCGGTTGGCGCAAAGTCTTCAGCGAGCGAAAGAGCGGGTCGTTCGAGCTCGTAGACGTCGAACGGAAGTCGGAGAAAGTGCTCGAGGTAGACGGCTCTCACGTCACTCGCGACGAGGAAGCGTCGAATCGGTTCGGCGTCGACGAAGTGGCTGCTCGTCTCCTCGAGGCGATGGCCAACACCGAACGCCAGCGAGCCTCCTCCACGAGAAAAGAATGGCTGAACGAAATAGACAGCGAGGAGGGCGCTGCACGAGAGAGCGCCCATGGAAGGGAGGACGAACGCGTAGCGGCGAAGAAGAGCGGACGAAGACTTCTCGAGCGTGGCGCACGCAAAAAGAAAAGAGAACAAAGCGATCGCAATCGGCATCTCGAAATAGCGGTCCGACCACTGCGGAACCATGAACGCAAAGCCCATCGTCGTGAGAGAGAAAAGGAGCACCGCGAGCCCGTCGACGAGATGAAACGTTTCGCGCCAGAAAACGCGTCGATAGATCCGAATGCCGAGAACGATCCCGAACAAGATCGAGAGAAGCGGCACGTAAACTTTCGGTGACGTCCCAGTGTAGCGTTTGAAGACGAACGGGCCTTCCCAGAGCCGCAGGAGCGCTTGAGGGAGCGACGGAAGATCATCGGCGAAAGCGATCCACTGGCGCTGAAGGCGGTCGATCCATGCGACATGCAAATCTCCTCCATTTGGTTGCAAGAAGAAGTGGTCATAAAGACGGATCGAAGCGCCTGCTAGAAGTCCGATGAGGATCGCCAGTGCGTCCGCCGCCGTGCGGCCAAGCGTTCGCGGGCGCTGCCAAGCACGAATCGCACGCGCGGAAGCCCACGTCACCAGCGTGGCCATCGTGAACGCTGCGTAGAGCACGTGACTCCAGATGGCGAGCCCTTGCAGGATCCCCGCGATGAAAAAGGCGTACGGACGCTTTGCGGTCGCCAGTAGATAGAGTGAGAGCACTCCCAGAAAAAAGTTGATCGATGTCACCTCGAATCCAGTCCGAGCAAAGGCAAAGATCAGCGGATGGCTCACGAAGAGAATCGATGCCGAGACACGAAATCGCGTCGAGCACCCGAGCCTGCGCAGCGAGCGCAGCAGTAGGAAGAGAACGCCCGCAAAGAGCAGCGCGGTGAAAGTACGCAGGCTCGTTGCGCCGTAGCCGAAGAAAGCGGCCCACGGAACGTAGAGATATTCGTAGAGCGCGCCCGTATACGCGTTCATTCCGTTCCACGGTCGCTCGCCGCTGGCGATGGAGTGCGTGCGAAGAATGGCCCAGGCCTCGTCGCGATGGAGACCCGGCAGACGGAAGTTGAAGACGCTGAGCCAACACCACGCGATGATCGCCCAGAGCGTGTCGACGCCAACGTCGCGCCGCCCGAAACGAAGCGCCATCCGGCGTGTGAGTGTACGAACGAAATGCAAGCGGGCCCCTCCGCCTAAGCACGCGCGGTGCCATTCGACTTCGACCGCAATCTCGCGAAGGATCCGCTGCGGAGTGTGCCAAGGCGCGCCATGGTCGGGGCGCGGCTGCCCTAGGGAGGGGCGGGTCGGGAGCTACGACGTCAGCGTTGGCGTCGCCGATTGGTCTCGCGAGGGCCGGACGCTGGAAACTAAAAAACCCAGGCTTCGCCCGGGTTTTTCGTGGGTTCGAGTCTCACACTCGAACCGTTTTCTGTGACCCCAACGGGAATTGAACCCGTGTTCCCAACGTGAGAGGCTGGTGTCCTAACCGCTAGACGATGGGGCCTTTACATCGGCCCTAAGAATAAGAAGAGAAGCGCGTACTACTAAGTTGAAGGTCGGTTCCGCAAGCTCTGGTCAGCCTGAGGAGTTAGCTGGGGAACTAGGATTCGAACCTAGATAGACGGCGCCAGAAACCGTCGTCCTGCCATTAGACGATTCCCCAATGAGGGAGGTCGCGGAAATTACTCGCGCGGCTCCAAAAGTCAATGAAGGTTTTGCGAGCTCTGGTGCTTCGTCGGGTCTCGTAGGTGGAGGGGCTTCGAGGG
>JAHFDV010000127.1 GCA_023248815.1 Myxococcales bacterium | reverse complement strand
CTTTCTCGCTGGCGAGCTGGCTCGGATCAGCGGGACCGGCAAACGCGTCTTCTTGTGAAAGATCCGCGAGCTCGAGCGCGTCCTTTACGAAACGATCGATTCCACCGTCCGAGAGATCACTCGTCGACGTGATGGCGACGCGCTTTCCCTTCATGAGGCGAAGACCGACCGATCGATGCCCTGCTTGCTCGACGAGCTCGGGCTCACCAAGACGGAGAGAGACGGAAAGATCTTCTCCGGACCGTGCCGTGCATTCGGCCACCGTCGCGCCGCCATCCAGGGCCATTTTGACCACGCGATCGCCCAGGGAAAGAAGCTCTTCTCGTTGGCTCATTGGACCCGCGAGTCTAGAACGATCACGACGGTGTTACCGCGAAATTCGAGCTTCCGGGCCGAACCGTCGCGTCAAAGCCTTGCGAATACTTCGGCGATCTTCGGCAAAGGGAGCTCGTCGCACTTGATCTTGCGCTCCACGACCTCACGCGGCATTCCGTAGACGACCGCCGTCTCGCGCGATTCGACGATCACGCGACCACCGGCATTGGCAATCGCGCGCGCACCTTCGACGGCATCGTCGCCCATCCCCGTGAGAACGACGCCGATGAGCGGAATCTTCAGCGTGGCGGCGACCTTCACGGCGCTCGTGAAGAGCGCGTCGGCGCTCGGAAGATAGCGATCGTTCGCGGTCTCGCCGCGCACTCGCACGCGGAGCTCGTCGGCGACGGTATCGATCTCGATGCAACGTCTTCCGGGGCACACGTAGGCCGTTCCTGCGGAGAGCACGTCGTTGCTCTCGGCTTCGCGCGTGCGAATCGTGCCTTTTCGGTCGAGGCGCTCGGCGAACGTGCGCGTGAATTTGTCCGGCATGTGTTGCGCGACGACGATGCCGATGTTGCTGCCGCGAGGAATGGCCGAGAAGATCTCGAGGAGCGCACTCGGACCGCCTGTCGACGCGCCGATGACGACGAGATGCGACGGCTTTACGTACGTCGGCTTCTCGACGAGATGCGATTTTTCGCGAGCGGCAATGCTGCGGACGATCTGGAGCGCCGACGACGAACGTCGAAACCCATGCACCTTCGTGCGGACCTGGCGCTCGAGATCTTGCGAGTCGTTCGAGATCTGACGATCGGCTTTGGCGACGAAGTCGAGCGCGCCGAGCTCGAGCGCCTTGAAGACATTTTCGCGCTGCGAAAAGCTCGATACGACGATCGTCGGCGTCGGCTGGCGCGCCATCAAAATGCGCAAGAACGTGAAGCCGTCCATTCGCGGCATCTCGAGATCGAGCGTGATGATGTCGGGCTTCAGCTGCGCAACGAGCCGCAGCGCCTCTTCGCCATCCCCCGCCTCACCTACGACTTCGACCTCGGGATCGCTTTCGAAGATGCGCGACAGCACGCGGCGGTTCGCAGACGAATCGTCGATGATGAAGAGGCGGGTCTTGCCCTTCGGCGGATTCGAAATCGTCATGGGGAGCTCGGCGGTTTCTTGCTGCGGTCGACAGGAGCGCGATCCGAATTTCTCACGGGTGCGCGTCGATAGGCGAGCGCGCCGCGAACGAACTTGGAGGCGAGCGTCTTCTCTTCTTTCGGCAGAGTTTCAGCATGACCGAGAAAGAGCCATCCGTCATCGCGCAGATAGCGCGCGAGATGACCGACGAGCCGCGGGCGCGCTTCCTCGCGAAAATACAGAAGAACATTGCGGCACAAGATGAGGTCATAACTCTGCGCTGGAACGAGCGGCATCGGCTCGAGGAGGTTGTGTCGTCGGAAGTCGCAGATCGACGTGTAGGGCTCGTTCACCTTCATTCGATCGTTCACGCGCGTGAACGCGTGAGGCGCAGGATTGGGGAGGCGAAACGAAGCGGGACGATACGTCGCGTGCTTGGCCGACTTGACGCATCTCTGGGAAACGTCTGTTCCGTGAATCGCTACGTCCCAACCTTCGAAGAGGTGGCTCTCACGAACGAGGATCGCGAGCGAGTACGCCTCTTCGCCCGTCGAACAACCCGCGCTCAAGATGCGGAGGCGCGCGTCGTCCTTTCGACTCTTTGCGAGCGCCGGAAGGGTCTCTTCACGAAGCGCTTCCATCTGCGATTCGTCGCGAAAGAAGTAGGTCTCGTGAACGGTGATGAGGTCGAGCAGCTCTTCCCACTCGCCGCCAGGAGAGGGGGTGCGTTCGAGCAGCGCGAGATATCCGTCGAGGCCGTCGACCTTGGTCGCAGCGGCGCGCTCCGAGAGTCGATGGTGAAGCGTTGCCTCGCTGAGCGGGTCGAGATTGAGCCCGTAACGCTCTCCGACTAGCTCTGCGATTCGATCGATTGCGCTCATTTTTTTCAGAAGTCTCCGCCAGGAGGAAGAGAAGTTCGCGCCCGCTGGACCATGCGCGAGATTGATCGCATTTCGAGCACGAAAACGAGCTCTTTTTCACGCCGTGCAACCCACGACAGCCATTCGTTGAAGATCGGAACGGCGCTCTGCTCGTGCGACTCCCCGCGCGAAGCGGAGAACACGTCGGTGACACCGTCGACCACCCAAGCGACGGTCCTTCCGTCGACACGGAGCACGAGCCAGCGCTTGCGCTTGCCCGGATCTTGGTGGCGCGTTAGCCCGAGAAGCTTCAGCGGGTCGAGAACGAGCAAGACCTCGCCTCGGACGTCGGACACGCCCAAGATGGAGGCGTCGGAGGTGGGGAGCTCCGTGAGATGACCCTCTTTGAGGATCTCGCGAACGAGTGCGATCGGGACGGCGCACTGCGTGTCGCCGATTCGAAATCCGACGAGGGTTTCGATGTCCTTCGCGCTCGGAGGCGGCAGCGTGGCTTTCACGAAATGCCCTCGAACAGAAGTCGTTCGTTGAGAAGAATGATCGGGCTGCCTTTGGGGCGTGCCACTGCGAGGACGTGTGGTGCGGGCTCGCCGCCGAGGACCGACGCGTGCTCCAGCGAGTCTTTTTCGATACGGACGACCTCGATGACGCTGTCGACAAGTAGGCCGACTTTTTCGTTTCCGCGATCGATGAGGAGAACGCGCCCTCCCGTGACCTTCGTGGCGGGTCTCGGCAGATCGATCACTTCGACGAGATCGAATACCGTCACCACTGCGCCACGCACGCTGGCGATTCCTGCAATCGCTTTTCCAGCGCGCGGAACGGGCGTGATCTTCGGCCGCCGCAAGATTTCGGAGATCGCGTGAACCGGTAGCGCACACACCTCGCCTGCTGCCCGCAGGACCAGGTAATCGACGCCGATGGCGCGCGAGAGGTCGTGCGTGTCGTCAGGAGACTGCGCGAGCATCCTGGCCTCCCATGTTCAATTTTTCGCCGACGCCTTCGAGCACTTCTTCGAGAATCGATGCGGGATCGACGACGAGCGCAATTCGCTGATCGCCGAGCTCCGTCGCACCGGCGAAGCCACGAACGTTCCGCAGCGAGGCCCCGAGCGCTTTGATGACGACGTCTTGCTGACCGATGACGCGATCGACGACGAGGCCGAGGCGGCGCTCTCCGAGTCCGATGACGATCACGAAGATGCGCTCGTTCGTGATCGTTTGATCGAGACGGTAGTGTTTGGCGAGGCGACAGACGGGAAGCGTGCGACCGCGCAACGTCACGGTCTCGCGGCCGTGCAACGCTTCGATGTCTCTCGCTTCGAAGACGGAAACCTCTTCGACGGAGGCGAGCGGTAGAACCATCACTCCTCCACCGACTTCGACGATGAGCGCAGAGAGAATGGCTAGCGTCACCGGCAAGGTCACCGTGAACTTCGTGCCGATCATCACTTCGCTCGAGACTTCGATGACGCCGCCGAGACGCGCGACGTTCGTCTTCACGATGTCCATGCCGACGCCGCGCCCCGACAACTCGGTCGCGCTCTTCCTCGTCGTGAATCCGGGAAGAAAAATGAGACCGAAAATATCGCGCGTGCTCAGCGTCGCCGCTTCGGCTTCGGTGAGAAGCTCACGCTCCATCGCCGTCGCCAAGAGCGCAACGGGGTCGATACCGCGCCCGTCGTCTTCGATCTCGATGATGACTTGATTGCCCTTTTGAAAGGCGTTCAGCGCGACGGTGCCTGCGCGCGGCTTGCCCGCACGAATGCGCTCTTCGCGCTCCTCGATGCCGTGATCGATCGAGTTGCGCACCATGTGCATGAGCGGATCGCTCAGCTCTTCGACGATGAGCTTGTCGAGCTCGGTCTCGGCGCCCGTGACGACGAGATTCACTTCTTTGTCTTGCTCGCGCGAAACCTGGCGAACGATGCGCGCGAGCTTTTCGAACGCCTGGCTCAGGGGAACCATGCGCACTTCGAGAATGCCGTCTTGAAGAAGCGCGAGGTTGCGCTGGAAGGAGCGATGCAGGCGATCGAGCTCGCTGCTGAGGTCACGCAGATCGCTGCGTGCGCGCATCTTTTCCATCATCGCCGCGACGCTCGTCTGCACGATCGTGAGCTCGCCGACGACGTTCATCAAACGATCGAGCTTGCGGATGTCGACGCGCACCGTTTGGCTGACCGAGCGCAGCGACTGGTCTTCCATCGGATGCATCGACGGCGGGTAGGCCGTGCGCGGATGGCCGTCTCCTGGGGGCGGCTCGGAAAGGGATATCTTCGTGCCACCCTCTGCACCCGGAAGAAGTGAGCGATAGAGCGCCGCGCGGGTCGCCGCCTCCGGAGGAAAGCGCGAGGCACCATGTTGAGCGCTGCGGCGCTTCGGCACTTCTTCGACGGTGACGCCGTCGTTCTTGAGCGTCTCGACGATGACCTCTTTGCGTGCACCGCTCGCCACGAGAATTTCGAGCTGAATTTCGTCCGCCGCGCGCCCGTCGCCCGTGGGCAAGTACGTGATGATCTCGCCGAGGGGGCGGAGATTCGTCTTCAGTTGATCGAGTGCGGTGTCGATCGTCGCGAGCGGAAAGTCTGCGCGAATGCGAAAGAGGGCCGTGCCATCTTTCACGTTCGTGCGAAGGCGATGCTCTTCGTATTCGGTGAGCACGCCGAGAAGCCCCGGATCGAGATCGTAGTCGGCGAGGCCGAACGTCGTCTCTTCCGCGTCGTGTTTCGAAAGCGCACCGAGGGAGCTCAGGAGGAGGCGCACGTCGTCGGAGGGCGGAAGGCTCTCCCCACGTTCGGACGCGAGAATTTTCGCCGAGACGTCGGCCGCGCGAAAGAGCACGTCGAGGATCTCGGGAGACATGCGGCTGCGACCGAGGCGGAGCTCGTTGAGGAGCTCTTCGAGCTCGTGCGTCAGCGCTGCAAGGAGCGATGCACCGAAGAGCCCAGCGAGCCCTTTGAGCGTATGAACGGCCCGAAAGATATCGTTGATGATCTCCGGATCCGTACGACCGCCTCGCTCGGCTTCGTCGAGCGAAAGAAGAGAGCGTCCCACGCTGTCGACGAGCTCTTGAGCTTCGGAAAAGAACTCCTCGCGTGCGCGCTCGGTCGTGTCGAAACGTTCGGCCACTCGACTTTCGATCCTACACGAAGATTCGCGCGCGGCGCGCCTTCCCTGAGAGCGTGAATCTGCACCGCAATTCGCCAGGAAAGGCCCAAAAATAGGTCTATGCTCACGTTCCGTGGTCGAGCCTCCCCTCATCGCCGAAACGGCGGGCGTCATTCTCATCGGCACCGAGATCCTCTCGGCGAAGGTTCGTGAAGCCAATCTCTATGGTCTCGCGACACTCCTCCGAAAGCTCGGCGTAGAGCTCCTCCGCACCTCGATCCTGCGCGACGACGTGGACGAGATCGCCGACACCGTTCGGTCTTTTTCGAAGCGCCACGATGTCGTCTTCACCTCCGGCGGCGTCGGCCCCACGCACGACGACGTGACGGTGATCGCGGTTGCGCGAGCATTCGAGCGCGAGGTCGTGATCGTCCCCGAGCTCGCCGAGATGATTCGTGCTCACTACAAAGAGCGTTGCACCGACGCGCACCTCGCCATGGCGCGCGGCCCCGCGGGCACCTCGCTCGAAACGGGCCCCGATGGAGTCTGGCCGGCGATGCGCTGCGAGAACGTGTGGATGCTTCCGGGCGTCCCGGAGATCTTCGCGGCGAAATTGCGCGTCGTCGAGGCACGAGTGCAGGGCCTTCGCCCCATCTATTCACGTGCGCTCTACACGCAACTCGACGAGCCCAGTCTGAAGGACCGACTCGACGCCGTCGTGGCGGCGTTTCCTACGGTCGAATTCGGCTCCTACCCGAAATGGCGTGGTGAGGATTACCAGACGAAGATCACCCTCGATGGCAAAGACAATGAAGCGATCGAGCTCGCACTGTCCGCGCTCCTCCAAAGCTTCGGCGAAGTCGTCCGCGTCGAGTAGGCCTTCAGCGTTTCTGTCTCGGATCGTCCTTCAAGGGACCGCGTTCGACGACGATGTCTTTCACTTCGTCGTTGCGACGAACGAGAAGGTGAACCTTCGACCCCACTTCGCCCTCGAGCTTCGCGTGGATCTCACTGGGGTCCATGCCCTTCGTCGAAACGCCGTCAATCGCGACGACCTCGTCTCCCACGAGAATCCCTGCACGTGCCGCTGCCATGTCCGTCGGCGCATCCCGCACGACGACCTTCCCCGATCGCTTCTCCAACGCGAAGATCGCTCCTACCGATCCGCGCCAAGTCGAAGCGCACGCGCTCGAGAGCACCGCGAGGGCAAAGGCGAGGATCCGAAGCGACTGAACCATCCGACCTCGCGAACCTACGATGCGGCCACCCATCTTGCACGAAAGAAGAGCTCCCTCCCAAACGCGCCCATCATGTTCCGCCGGCGATTTGGATGAAGCGCGAACAGACGCGCGCGTCTCGGAAGACGTTGTCACAAAAGCAGAAAATCTCTTTCGCTGCCCTCGAATGAAGTGGGAAGCGAAAGAGATTCTCGTGGGTACCGCTGACGATCAGTCCGTTGAAAGGAACTTGTTGGCCTCGGCTTCTTCGACGCAAGCAAGGCTGTTGTCCGCCTTCAAGTTGCAACGGAGGATCTTGCCGTTGCCCTTGGAGCAACCGGACGTTACCCCGCCGCAGGTGCCTTCCCAGTAGACGAGATAGAGCGATCGCTCACCACCCGCGCCGGCAGCGGGAGCGGCTGGCGCGTTCTGCGCATTCGGTTGCGGTGCCGGAGGCGCTGCCGCGGGCGGAGCGCCTTGGAAGCCGATCACCATCTTTTGGTTGCTCGCCATGTTGCGAACGACGGATTCGGTGGACGGCGCTTCGGGCGTAACCCACTCGGCCGTCTTGATTAGTCCGTCACCCGATGAACCGCGCCACGTCGATGCCGTGAGGTAGCGCACCGTCTGGCCACAGCCGGTCGAGGCGAGAAGAGTCATCGCCATGAACGAGATGAGAGAAAGGTTTTTCATCTTGATCGCCTTTCAGTAGACCGAGCCGGGGTTGACATTGCCAAGGACCATCGTGTCTTTGCAGTTGGCGTCGACGTTCGTTCCTTGAACGTCGCACACGCGCATGAAGACGTTGAAGAGACGCTTGTCGTCAGCCTGCTGCATGAGCGTTCGGACGCTCTTGTCGGAGTCGAGGAACGAGTGACTCGTGAGAACTTTCGGGGGAACGCAGGCTCCGAGGAGGAGCGACGTACCGACGATTACATTGATCATCTTTTTCATCGTTGGTTTTCCTTAGCGAACGTTGGATTGGCCCTGACCGTTGCCGGCCGGACAGACGAGATCGTTGTTGCCACCGCAGAGTCGTTTGCAAACGAGCTGCGTGGTGTTGTCGACGCACGTGTAAAAGATGTGCTCGTTCTTCGCGAAGAAGACGTAGCGGCTCTGTTTGAGCACTTCGAGCGCCGTCACGTTGCTCGTCGGGTGATCTTGGAACGCGACGATTTGTCGGGTGACGCAGCCCGTGTTGAGAAGCCCGAAGAGGACGAAAGCGAGTGTGGAGATTCGTAGTTTCATGATGTCTCCTCTCAATCTTCTTCCAGTGCCACGCTGACGGCTTGGCACGCACTAAGGGCCCCGTCGGGACCGACTTTACAGCGGACGATTCCTTGCTCGCTGCCTTCGACGTACAAGAACTTCAGATGATCCTGGCGACCGGTGATCGCCTGAACCACGCGCGGCTTGGCGCAGCCGGCAAGCGCGAACGCGAGCCCGGCAGCCACGGCTACTTTTGAAAGGTTTGTGTTCATTCCCACGTTTCCTCGTGTTGTTGTTTCACCGGGGCGGTACGTGCCCCCGATGCGCCGCGGACGGTAAAGAAACTGATCCGAAATGGCAATCTCGGCGCGTCGAGGAACGTGAGTTCTTGCGGCGTGTTGACCTCAAGTCCTCACCCTCACGCACACCGCGCAATGGAGATGCTTTCTCGAGGCCGCATTTCGAGACGACCCACGTGAGTCAATGACCGTTGGCGCGTCATCACGAGCTCGTTCGAGGCAACGCGTCGCCGATCAGCGTGCAGATCGCGGAGGGCGTGGAGCCGTGACTCCCCGTCTCGAGATTTGTCGTCCCGCTCAGCTGAGAAGGTGCTTCGCGATGACCATGCGCTGCACTTCGCTCGTACCTTCGCCGATCTCGCAAATCTTCGCGTCGCGGAGGTGACGCTCGACCGTGAACTCGCGCGTGTAGCCGTAGCCGCCGTGAACTTGAATCGATTTGTTGCAAGCCCGCGTCGCCGCTTCGCTCGCAAAGAGCTTCGCCATCGAAGCCTCGCGTGAATAGGGCAGCCCCTGATCACAGAGGTAGGCCGCGCGATACGTGAGCAAGAAGGCAGCATCGAGCTCGGTGCGACTATCGGCGATCATCCACTTGATCGCTTGGAAGTCCGAGATGGGCTTGTTGAACTGCTTGCGATCCTTCGAATACTGAACCGCGCGATCGAGCGCGCCATAGCCGAGACCGAGCGCCATCGCCGCGATCGAGATGCGGCCGCGGTCGAGGATCTTCATCGTGTCGATGAAGCCGTGATCGATTTCGCCGAGGCGCTGCTTGTCGCTCACGCGCACGTCCTCGAACGTGAGCTCCGCCGTGTCGCTCGAACGGCAGCCGAGCTTCTCGAGGTGCTTCGAAGCCGTGAAGCCCTTCGTACCGTGCTCGACGATGAAGGCCGTGATGCCTTTTTGCTTCGAGACGTTCGGGTTCGTACGTGCGAGGACGACGCAGAATCCACCCACGCCGCCCTGCGTGATGAACATCTTCGTGCCGTTGATGACCCAATCGTCGCCGTCGCGTTTGGCGGTCGTCGCGAGACCAGCGGAATCGCTTCCGCTTCCCGGCTCCGTGAGAGCCCACGCAGCGAGCCACTCGCCGGTCGCCGCCTTGCTCAGATACTTCTTCTTCTGCTCGTCGTTTCCGAACGAGAGAATGTGGCCCGTACCGAGTCCATTGTGCGACGCCACGGTGAGCGCGAGGGAACCGTCGACCTTGGCGGTCTCTTCCACGCAAATCGCGTAGCTCACCGTGTCCATGCCGGCGCCGCCGAACTCTTCGGGAATGCGGATCCCAAGGAGGCCGAGATCCGCAAGCTTCGGGACGAGCTCCTTCGGGAAACGTTCTTCCTTGTCCCAACGCGTGGCGTGCGGCGCGACTTCCGTTCGGACGAAATCTCGAACGGTCTGACGAAGAAGGTTGTGATGCTCGGAAAAGCTGAGATCCATGGCCTCTTGGAACTAGACCAGCCAGAGGCCGCATGGAATCAATTTCAGCGGTGAGATCGCCCCTCCGCACGACTCCCCCCGCACCTCGCTACTCCTTGACCGCCAGGCAAACGCTCTTGTCCGAGACTTTCCCGCAATGAAAATGCGTCGGGCAGCGAAGGCCACTTCCACACGGGCGTGAGCAATAGGCCTCGGCGCCTTCATGGACGCAGATGCCGGCGGCGCATTCGTCGGCGGCTCCGCAGTTTTCGCCTACGTCCGGCGCGGGCTTCGGCGCAGGCAACGTCGAATTGGCTCCGGCGTCCGGCTTGGGCGTGTCTTTGAGTTTGTCCCGCGCCTTGGCGAGCGCACTTCCGATCAAGTTCGCGTAGGCGTCGACGCGCGTATAGATGTTGTGGACGTCGGCCCCTTCGCAGGAGGGTCCGCCGCGCGAGACGACCCCGATGACTTCGCCCGTCGTCATGTCGATCGCGGGACCTCCCGAGTCTCCCTGACACGTCGCCTCGGCGACCATGAACTCTTGCGGCGTGACCTCGTCGACGCGGACGTAGTCGCGCAAGACTTTTTCACCGGCACCGCCGAGGTCTCCCTTTTTCCCGAAGCCGACCGCGCGGATTCGCTCGCCGAGAGAGACGCCCTTCTTGCGCACGGCGAGAGGGGCGACACCAGGAACGACGCGATCGAGCACGACGATCGCGATGTCGGCATCGCAGAGAACGTTCGCGTCAGGAACGAAGAGCTCTGCGCCGCTCGCCGCCCAAGCGCCTTCCGAAACGGATTCGCCGACGAGCACGCTCAGCGTTTCTGGGTTGCGATCGCTCGTGATGTGCGGCCCCTTCGCGGGGCACTCGACCTCGGTCTTCGTGCGCGCCACGCAATGCCTCGCGGTGAGGACTGCGTTCGGCGCGATGAGCGTCCCCGAGCAGACACCGTCTCCCCCAACGAGCAACGCGACGACCGAAGGCGTGCGCCCGCGATCGGCCACACCGTTCACGATCTCGACGACATCCACCGATGTTCCTTCGGGAGCGTCGGACGATGAGGCGTGCCCGTCCCCCATGCTCGCCCCATTGGCAAAGTCTCCGCACGCAACGAGCGTTGCTAGCGCCACGAATAGAGAAACGATTGTTCGAATCATGCGATCTCTCCTTTCGAGACCCCGCATTGCGAACGCCGTGCCCGCGGAAAAGCCTGATAAATGCCTGCTTTGAGCCTTGGAGTACCGGCGTGGCCGATTCGATCGAGTCCACGGCCAATGGGTTACACTGGACTTCGCTCATGCGCCTTCGCACGTCGTTCGCTCTTTCGATCTCACTTGCGCTGGTCGCACCGAACGCTCTCGCTCAAACGCCGCTCGCATGGCGCGAGGGTCCCGCGAAGATTGCGCTTCCCTTCGACTGCACGCTCGACCTAGCGAGCGACGCGCGCTACCTGGACGTTCCGCAGTCGAAGAAGCTCTACGAAACGCGCGGCGAGCCTCTGGACGAGCACACGCTCGGCGTCGTCGGGCCAAAGACCGAAGAGCCTTGGCAAGCGATCCTCGCTTACGACTCGCGTGGTTACATCGACGACAAAGGGAAGCTCGACGCCGCGGCGCTCTTGACGATGGCGCGCGCTGCGCAAGACGTGAGCAACAAGCATCTTCTCGAGTCGGGGCACGAACCGCGGACCCTTCTCGGTTGGGCCGAGCCACCGCGCTACGACGCCGCGCGCCACCATGTCGTTTGGGGAATGCGCCTGCAGTCGCCGAGCGATACGGCGCCAACCTCCGATTACAACACGCGCATCCTCGGGCGAAAAGGCTTCGTCTCCGTCGACGTCGTCACTCCGACGACCGACGCTTCGGCACGAAAAAGACGCGCCACGGATCTCCTGGGACGCATCACGTTCAATCCAGGCGCGCGCTACGAAGACTACGTCGCCGGAGACAAGGTGGCCGAGATGGGCCTCGCAAAGCTCGTCCTCGGATCGACCGGCCCGCGCACACTCGCGAGCGACGCGAAAGGGGCCGGGGTCTACGGGATGTTCGCGAAAGCGGCGCTCGTCGTCGTTGCCGTGGGAGCGTTGCTCTTCGCATTGAAACGCTTTCTCCCTCAAGAGAAGCGGACGCCTCCCGCCCCTCCGAAACCTCTCGGAGAAGAAGAACCTTCCGAAAAGGTCTACGAGCTCCCTTCCGACGACGATTGAGGTCCTGCTACCCAAACCTGAGATCGTGGTTACGCTCTACGGGACTGTCATGAGTGAATGGCGCCCCTTCGCCCCGCCCACGCGCCCCGTCTCGCCCGAGGCGGCGTCACGGGAGAGTCTCTCTGCTCGGGAAGACTTGGGTGCTCCGGCAGACTTGAACGCTCCGGCAGAAGGTGGCCTCCCCGCGAAACATGAAGAGGTCGCGGCGACCCAAAAAAAGAAGGGCGTTTGGCCGACGATCCTTGCGGGTCTTGCCTTCGTCGCGACGAAGGCGAAGGCGCTCTTTCTCGTTTTGAAGGCCATCCCGTTTCTTCTAACGGGACTCTCGATGCTTTCGTACATGTGGCTGCTCGCGCTCGCGAGCGGCTGGAAGTTCGGCGTCGGATTCGTCCTCCTCATTCTCATTCACGAGCTCGGCCATGGTGCCGTGATGCACCAGTACGGAATGAAGCCCGGGTGGCCCGTTTTCATCCCGCTCTTTGGTGCCGCGATCTCGTCGAAGGTGCCTGCTCCCTCGCGCGATGCCGATGCGGCCGTTTCGTTCGGGGGACCGTTTTATGGAACGCTCGCGAGCCTCCTCGTGATGGCCGTGTACTTCGCCGCGCGCCACCCCTTCTGGTTGGTCCTCGGCTCGACGGGCGTCTTCATCAATATGTTCAACATGT
>JAHFDV010000487.1 GCA_023248815.1 Myxococcales bacterium | reverse complement strand
CCGATGGCACCGTGCTTCCGAACATGACCGCGCATGCGGCAGTGCGTCGCGCGTCGATTGAGTCGATTCTCACCTCGTCGCTCAACTTCACGCTCCCCGCAGACGTCGTCACCGAAGGCCTGAAGCTTTCGGCGGAGCTCATCGACGAAGAGGGCACGGAAGTCGCGGCACTCGCTGCCTCCGCAGCGCGCTACCCGAGCGACGGATTGCCCGTGGACGCGAGCGTCATCTCGATGGGGCACGGCATCAAACTCGTCATCGTGCCCGTGCGTTATGAGGCAGATAGCTCGGGCCGCCTTCCCGTCGTCAGCAACGAGCAGATCGAGATCTATCGAAAGACGATGCTCGCGCTCTACCCCATCTCCGACGTGACGATCACCGTGCGCGAGGCGTACGGCTCGCAGCAGACCGTGAAGGCAGACGGAACAGGATGGAGCGCTCTCCTCAACGACGTCATCAAGCTCCGCCAGGGAGACCGCGTCGAAGACGACGAATACTACTGGGGCGTCTTCGCGCCTTCGAAGAGCTTCAACGACTACTGCAATCGCGGCTGCGTCGCCGGCCTCAGCGGCCTCCTCGACGAAAGCGATACTTCGATGCGCGCGAGCATCGGTATCGGCTACGGCGGGCAAGAAGCTGCCGAGACGATGGCTCACGAAATCGGCCACGCGCATGGACGCGATCACGCCCCTTGCGTCACCGCGGGCGCGCGCATCACCGGCGTCGACAAGAACTTCCCGTATTCCGACGGCAGCATCGGCGTGTACGGCTGGAATCGAGCCGAAGGCGTGCTCGTCGATCCCAACCAGTTCAGCGACATGATGGGCTACTGCACGCCCAACTGGATCAGCGATTACACCTACCTGAAGCTCGTGAATCGCATCGTCGACGTCAATGAAGTCTCGGCGGCTTCGATCTGGGGCGAGCCCAAGAGCGCGAAGAGCTCGGCGTCCTCCGCCGCGGCAAAGCAGAGCTTCCGCATGGTGAGCGTCGATGGCGAGGGCGCAATGTCGTTCTCCGGAAACATCACCAGCCGTCCGCTGAAGAGCGGTTCACTCGTCGACGTGACGCGTGAGCTCGTCTCGGGTGCATCGGTCGTAACAAAGGCGCGCTTCATCAAATACGATCACGTTCCGGGCGGTATCTTGATGGTTCAAGAGGACGCTGCGAGTCCCGCGGTCAAGCTGACGGTGACGAATCTCGTCAAAGCCGGCACGCGCCAAATCCGTCTCGACCGCTGAGTCCGTCCCCGTCGAGGCCTATCGAATCAGGTCCCGATCCAAACGCCGCGCTGGTTGGCGAAGTAGATCTCTTGGCGAAGACGCGCTTCACGCACGTCGAGCTCGAGCCCGAACTCGCCACGTCGCCTTCGGTTCTTGATGAACGCGAGCTCGACGAGCGCGAGCTGCTTTCGGCGTCGCTGGAAGAAGGGGCGAAACCCGTCTGCGAAGAGGATCGCCATGTTGCGGCGACCGATCGCAAAATAGGTCGAGATTGCGGATAGCTCGTGCGGATGAATGAGCCCGCCGAGCTCTCCCGCGAGCTCTCGCAAGACGACTTGGCGGTCCCGTGTCACGAGGAGGCCGAGCAACACGAAGAACGCGAGATCGATGAAGAGAGAGACGACGATCATGAAGGCCGTACCGACCTCGGCATATTTCGTCGGCATGACGTTGTGGAAATGGTGGAGGCCCATCGCGCAAATGAAGCCGATGAGCGGCGCCAATATCTTGGTCCGCAGCTTTCGTGAGTCCGCCGCGATGCCGAATCCGAGACCCGTACAGGCCGTGAACGTGCAGTGGGAGAGTCCGAGGAGCACCGTGCGCACGAAGAGGAGAACGATGAACGACTTGAAGCCGCCCTCTGCGTACTGACGCGCGACATAGAGAATGTCTTCCGTGAGCGTGAATCCGAGGCCGACGACGCCGCCATAGATCGCGCCGTCGAGGGGCCCGTCGATTTCGCGAAGGCCAATGTAGGAAAGCCCCGCGATCATCGCGACGCCCATGCCCTTGAAGCCCTCTTCGAAGATCGGCGCGAGAACCGTCGCCGCGAACGCGTGCATCTCTTCGCTCGAATCCGGCAATCCCTGCCAGTCGGCGACGATCGACTGCACGTAACCGCTCGAGAGTCCGCCACCCAAGGTCGAGAAGAGTGCACCCCAGATGAACGCGAGAATGAGGAGCCACCAAGGCTCGGGCTCGAAGCGATCGATCCAGCGAATGATTAAAAAGTAGACGACGACGAACGGCGTCACGAAGAGAAGGCCGAGGAGGAGGCCGAGCATCGCGCTCGAGAATAGCGGATAGCGTGCCGAGCCGGCGAACGAAGGTTTGCGTAGGAAAATCGGGGCGTCGGAGCAAGGGAGACGAGTCGTGGAGTTATCCACAGCCCGCTGGATCTGCCCGGCGGGGGATGAACCTCGAACGCTCTTGGGGTAGCGTGGCGCCATGACGACGGTTCACACGCGCACCGAAGCAAAGCTCCTCGACGCCGAAGAAACTTTTGCGAACGATCCCGAACGTGCCGAGCTCATCGCTCGCGCCCGCCGCTTCAAAGCGAGCTGGATCGAGCTTGCCGAAGGCCTCACCGACGCCAAAAAGAGCGGTAGCTACAAGCGCTGGGGCTACGAGAGCTTCGAAGACTACGCCAAGAAAGAGCTGCACCTCCGTCAGGAGACGGTCGACAAGCTCACGGGCTCCTTTCTATTCTTGAAGAAGAGCGCCCCCTCGGTCCTCACCCGCGACGGTGTCGGTTCGAGCATTCCATCATACCAAGCGATCGATTTCTTGCGCCGCGTCGAAGAGAAGCCGGACGTCGATGACGGCGTCGTGCGCGAGATTCGTCAGCGCGTGCTCGAAGGTGGCGAATCCATCGCCGCCGTGAAAAAGGAATACAACGACGTCGTCTTCCCCATTTCGAAAGAAGACCGAAAGAAGCGCGACCTCGACGGCCTCCGCAACGTCGCCAAGCGCCTCCGCGAGCTCCTCGGCGAAAGCCGTGTCGCGCCGCGCGATCTCTCGGGAGACCTCTCGACGAAGCTCGACAAGCTGCTCGAGTGGCTAGAGACACAGGAAGAAAAAGCGGCTTAACGAGCGAAAGAGCTTCTGGAACGTGACTCACGTTCCAGTTTTTGGTCCACCCGTCTCTTCTCGAAGCGCGCTCTCCGCATTCGCCTTGAGCCCTTCGAACGTCGCGCGCCGCAGCGGTGTGCCCCGTGAGAAATCTTCCCACTCCTCTTCGCGAAGGGTTGCAATCGTCTCGAGTGACGTCTCGTTCCAGCGCTCGAGCGGCTGAAATGGTGCGGCATTCTCCGCCCGTTGCGCTTTCGCGGCATTGAATGGACACACCGTTTGGCAATCGTCGCATCCGAACAAATGGTCCCCGAGCCTCGCGCGGATCTCCTCTGGCATCGGCGAGCGCGCTTCGATGGTCCAGTAGGAGATGCACTTTCGCGGATCGAGCACGAACGGCTTTGGAAACGCCTTCGTCGGACACGCATCGAGACAGCGTGTGCACGTACCACAGCGCTCCGTCATCGGCGTATCGGCGGGCACGTCGAGCGTCGTGACGATCTCTCCGAGCAAGAGCATCGAACCCGTCCCCGGAACGATCACGAGCCCATTCTTACCGACGAAGCCGATGCCGGACCGCGCAGCCCATGCGCGTTCGAGAATGGGCGCCGTATCGGAAGTGGGACGCGCCTCGACGCCCGGTTCGACCTTGCGTACGAACTCCGCAAGCTTGCGCAATTTTCGCCGTACGAACGCGTGGTAGTCCTTGCCGCGCGCATACCGCGCGATCTTCTTGGCGAAGGGCGGATCCGAGGCTTCGTCCTCGCGGCTCCTTCGATACGAGCGCGCGAGACAGATGACGGTCTTCGCGCCGAGGAGAATCGAATCGGCGTCGAGCGTTCGCCGCGCTTCCGCGTGCTCGGCGAGGAAGCTCATGTCGCCGTGCATGCCCTCTTGCACGAACTTGAGATAGTGCGCGTGGTCGGTGTCGAGCGGAACGTCGGCGCGCGCGAATCCGACGGCGTCGAATCCGAGGCGCCGTGCTTCATTCTGAATCGCGATTTTTCGCGGATCGGCGGGCTCCATCGGACTCTTCAGAAGGGTAGCATGAGGCATGCGCACGCGATTTTCGTTCCGGCAGCCGGAGGGAGGCTATCGCGCGAATCAAGACGCCGTCCTCCTCGCGAAGTTTGCGCTCGCCGAGAGGAGCGCGCGTCACGCGATCGATCTCGGTGCCGGAGCGGGGCTCGTTGGGCTGTCGCTTCTCGATCTAGGCGTCCCGCGCGTGGATTTCGTCGAGATCGACGCGCTCACGGCGGAGGCTGCGCGCTCGAACCTCGTCGACAACGAATGGACGGAGCGCGGCGAAGTGCACACGAGCGACGTCGTCCACTTCGCAAAAGGCGTTACCAAGAAGCCCGACCTCATCGTCGTCAATCCGCCCTATTTCGAGCCGGGGAGGGGACGTGCCCCCAAAGACGAGCGTCGCGCCAGTGCGCGCATGGGCTCGTTGGATGTCTTCGTCGCCGCCGCCAAGCTGCTCACGGGGACGCGTTCGCGCGTCGCTTGGGTGTATCCTGCACGCGAGCTCATTCACATTCTCTCGGCACTGCGTGAAGCCGGGCTCGAACCAAAGCGACTCT